>CAURRL010000017.1:0-12600 GCA_963526895.1 uncultured Campylobacter sp.
CCCCTGTCCAAAAACAAAATGCATACAGCCTCTACACGCTTAGCAAAAGTGAAATTTTCATCTAAAAGGGCTCACTTTCCAAAACCTTATTTTAGACTAAGACAAGATTTCGGTTAATAGCTCGTCAGGCTACCAACCTACGCTAGCTGGGGTTACTCGCCGTTATCTTAGCTAGTATCGGACTAGGCGAGGCTCAACTGAACTTACGCAGCTTTAGCGTAAGCAGGAGCGTAGTTAACGTTGTTTGCGTTTAAATTTATTTGAGCTTTTTACGCTTTGCTCAAAGCGACGTGCCACCGTGACCGCTCTGCTCCTGTCGAAGCCAAGTCGCTCCCGTAAGAATAGGCTAAATTTAGCCTCGTTTTAAAGGTTGTGGATTATATTATTTTTTGTATTTTTTGTCAAACGTCTAATTTATGAGGAATTTTTACGATATTTGCGTCTAAAACCCCAAAAAACTCCGCATCGGTCTCTATATCATTTTTATATTTTTCAAACTGATCGCTTACTAAAAGCAGCCAGTCTACAAACTCGTCGTTCGCAGGCCCTTGCAGCTCTCTAGCTTCGCCGCAAATTTCCTCCGCTAACGTCGTTAGTTTAAATATGGGATTAAGCTTCATAAAGCTCGAGGCGGACTTGATGTTATGAAAAATTCTAAAAAGCTCGTTGATGTTGGCGTTATATCTATCGTTTCTAGCTAGCCCGATGATGAGAGGTTCCATCAGGTCGCACATCAAGGAGTAATGCGACAAAAACTCCTCCACAATATCGTAAGAGTAGTCTATCTCGAGGCTTTTTAGTATTCCCATTTATTTTCCTTAAAATTATTGTGCTGATTGTATCATTTTTTTGATAAAATTAAAAATAAATTAACTAAATTTAAGGAGGAAATTTATGCCAAAAAATGACAAAAAAGTTATAATTTATGATATAATTAACAAAAAGGGTGTAGAGCCCATTGTTATGATCACGGCTTACGATGCTCTTTTTGCGCGGCTTTTTGATGATTACGTCGACATTATCTTGGTCGGCGACAGTCTAAACATGAGCTTTAACGGCAAAAAAGACACGCTAAGCCTAAAAATGGACGACGCGCTTTATCATGTTAAGGCTGTTTTGCAGGGCGCAAAGCATGCTTTTGTCGTTGCCGATATGCCCTTTGGCAGCTATCAGGACGAAAAATCTGCGCTAAAAAACGCGACTAAATTTATCAAAGCCGGCGCAGACGCGGTTAAATTTGAAGGCGGTCTAAAAGTCGCTCCTATCGTAAAAAGGCTCGTGGGCGAAGGTATAAACGTGATGGCTCACATCGGGCTCATGCCGCAGTTTGTGCGAAACGAAGGCGGCTACAAGATAAAAGGACGCAGCGAGGCTGACGAGATGCGTTTAGTCGAAGAGGCAAAGGAGCTCGAGTGCGCTGGAGCGTTCTCGGCCGTGGTAGAGGGCACGCTAAGCCCGGTTGCAGCAAAGGTCGCAAAAAGCGTGCAGATGCCTATCATCGGTATCGGCGCGGGTGCCGACGTGGACGGGCAGGTACTCGTGTGGAGCGATATGCTCGGGTTTTTCGATGAGTTTAAGCCGAAATTCGTCAAGCGCTATCTTGACGGAGCAAATTTGGTGCGATCGGCGGTCGAAGCCTATGCTCGTGAGGTTAGAGAAAAGACCTTTCCTAGCGAGGAGTTCGAGTATAAAATTTAGCTTGTTTTGAGCGGATCTAGTCTGGGCGGCAAATTTGATCACTCGCTAAACGGCGGCAATTTGAGCCTTAGGCGTTAAATTTAATGAACAGAGTTTGGTTTAAATTTGAACGCTTGCATTTACCCGTCGCTTGTCAAATTTGACGGGCAAATTTGGCTATCAAAACAAGGCTAGATTAAAAACAAGGAGCGAGTTTTGAAAATTTTATTGATTTTAGCGACGCTTTTGGGCTCGCTAATGGCCTCAAATCCGAATTTTGGGCTAGGCATCGATAGCCTAGGCGAGCAAAATGAGCAAGCGCAGAATGAGAAGCGGTTTTCTAAGCGCGAGGAGGCCGCGAGGCAGGCGATCGAAAATGCCGATTATGACGTGGCTTATGAGATTTTATCGCCGCTTTGCGAGGAGGGCGACGCGATGAGCTGCGCGGCGCTGGGTAGTATGCATTTTAGCGGGCTTGGAGCCCAGAAAAGCAGCGAAAAAGCCGAGCTTTTCTTTGAAAAATCGTGCGAGCTGGGAAACGGCACGGGCTGCTTTGATCTGGCGCTTTTAAACGTCAAGGAGGTTTTTGGCCCTAAAGATGAAAATAAAATATTTCGCCTCTACGGAAAAGGCTGCGAGCTAGGCTCTGAAGCGGCTTGCAACAACCTCGGCCTCATCTACGAATCGCAAAACGATCTCAAAAAATCCATAAATTTATACGCCAAAGCGTGCAGGAAATTTGACGGCGCGGGCTGCTACAACTACGGCAGAATGATGCACGAGGGGCTGGGCGCAGAGCGCGATCTAGCAAGCGCGCACAAGGCCTTTGACACCTCGTGCTACATGAAAAACGCGCTTGGCTGCTATGCCCTAGGCTACGTTTACGAGCACGCGCAGGGCGTGGAGTTTGCGGTTTACGACGCGTACGACGGCTATTCGCGCGCTTGCAAGCTTGGCAACGACGACGGCTGCAGGGCGCTTGGCTTTGAAAACTACGAAAGAAATATCGAAATTTACGAAAAATTCGAGTCCATCGCGGAGGGTTGTAAATTTGGCAACGATAGCGACTGCAAGCTTTTAAAGGCGAGGATAGCGGAGTTTTAAGCTCGGACCGATTTGGTCGGCCGCAATCTGTATTTTCTCGTCAAATTTAAGCTGATTTTTGAGATTTATCCGCTTTGCCGAGGCGGATAAATTCGAGGCTTTGGGTTTTGCATACGGGGCAAATTTGCTTTGCACGGTTTTAAAACCTTAGCCTTTACGGCGCCAAATTTGACTCTATCAACCTAAACTCGCCGTTTTTTACTCAAAATTTAATCACCTTTTCTTTCAAATTGACTGCCGAACGCGGAGTCAAATTTGAACAAAGCCCAAAGCCAAAACTTACCCAAAATTTTGTAAAATGCGGCAAATTTACGAAAAATAGAGCCGAAAAAAATGGATAGAATAGTCGAAATAGAAAAAATAAGCTTCGAGAACGATTTTGAGGTATCGCTGCGCCCCACTCGCTTTGAGGACTACATCGGACAGGAAAAGATCAAGCAAAATTTAGGCGTCTTTATAAAGGCTGCCAAAAAGCGCGGCGAGTGCCTAGATCACGTACTTTTCTACGGGCCGCCGGGCCTTGGCAAGACGACGCTGGCGCACATCATCGCAAACGAAATGGGCGTGAGCATCAAGATGACGGCCGCACCCATGATAGAAAAAAGCGGCGATCTGGCGGCGGTACTGACAAATTTGCAAGAGGGCGACGTGCTCTTTATCGACGAGATACATCGCCTCAGCCCCGCGATCGAGGAGGTGCTCTATCCCGCGATGGAGGACTTTCGCCTAGATATCATTATAGGCTCTGGACCTGCGGCACAAACGATCAAAATCGACCTGCCTAAATTTACGCTGATCGGCGCTACGACGCGCGCGGGTATGATTTCAGCACCCCTGCGAGATAGATTTGGCATGGATTTTAGGCTGCAGTTTTATACTCGCGAGGAGCTAGCTCGTATCGTGCAGATCGCCTCGGTGAAGCTTGGCAAAGAGTGCGAAAAAGCCGCCGCCCTCGAGGTCGCCGCTCGCTCGCGCGCCACGCCTAGGATCGCGCTACGGCTACTAAAACGCATACGCGACTTTGCCGAGGTAAACGACGAAGCCATCATCTCGCAACCCCGCGCCAAAGAGGCTCTGGATGCGCTTGGCGTAAACGACATAGGCTTTGACGAGATGGATATCAAGTATCTAGAGATCCTGCTCGCCGCCAAACGCCGTCCGATGGGGCTAAGCACGATCGCAGCAGCTCTAAGCGAGGACGAGGGCACGGTCGAGGATGTGATAGAGCCCTACCTGCTCGCTAACGGCTACATCGAGCGCACGGCAAAAGGCAGGCTAGCTAGCGCCAAAGCCTACGAGGTGTTTAAGCTAAAATTTGACGGGGATACGCAAAAGGGATTGTTTGAGGAGTAGGGCAAATTTGGCTCTTTTGAGTCGGTCGCCTTTTGTTAGATTTTATCCAAGACCGCGTGCGGGTAAAATTTGAGCTTTCAAATTTGCTGCCGTCTGACTAGTCGGCCGTCAAATTTGACAATATTTTCGCTATCCGCTCGGACTAAAAACGTTCGCGAAATTTAGCTCGCTCAAATTTCGCACCGAATTTATCAGCTGCGCTAAAGTCGCCTCGCCCGCTACCCGCCCATCCGCAAAACACCGCAAAAATCTGATATAATAAGCCCCTCAAAGGAAAAAAATGAATAATCGAGTGTTTTTCGGTATCTTCGCTCTTTGTGCGTTGGCGCTGGTCGTATACCTTTTTAAGCCATTTTTGCTAAATATCTTTATCGCCGCCTTACTCGCGGTTGCCACCTCAAACGTAAACGTCAAATTTTTGCAGCTAACGAAGGGCAAAAGGACGCTCTCGGCGGCTCTTACGACGCTTGCGTTATTTTCACTATTTATCGCACCGCTTTTGTACGCCGTGATCGAGATCGCCAAACACGCCGCAAACTTTAACACCGGCTACATAACAAACACGCTAAATTATTTTCAAAGCGGGAATTTTCAACTGCCCGAACCGATCAAATTTCTAGAGCCCAAAATCAAAGAGATGATCGCAGACATCGACGTCGGAGCTATATCTAGCAACGTGCTTTCTAGTCTTGGCGGCATCGGCAAGTCAAGCGTAAAATTTCTCATCGACATGATTTTCATCCTCGTGTTTTTCTTTTTTGCGGTGCTTTACGGCAGCGAGCTTGTTGGCTACCTAAAAAGCGCGCTTCCGATGAAGGAGAGCGAGAGCGAGTTTATACTTAGCGAAGTGGCTAACGTCATGAGCGTCGTGCTTTACTCTATCGTTTTAAACGCGATTTTGCAGGGTTGCCTCTTTGCTATCATTACGATTTCATACGGCTACAACGGCTTTTTGATGGGCATACTCTTTGCCTTTACCTCGCTCGTGCCAGTTGTGGGCGGATTGCTAGCTTGGGGGCCTATTAGCCTTTACGAGTTTGCTAACGGCAACACCGCGGCTGCGATCGTTATCGCCGTCTATACTATCGTCGTGATATCTATAGTCGCAGATACCTTTTTAAAGCCGATCGTGATTAAATTTATCAACGACAAGCTTGTAAAAATCCCGACCAAGATCAACGAACTGCTGCTATTTTTCTCGATGATAGCGGGCATCTCGACGTTTGGTTTTTGGGGACTTATCTTGGGGCCTGCGATCGTGACGTTTTTTATCTCGACGATCAAGCTTTATACATTGCTTAAAGAACACTCGGTCGTCTAAATTTGCCTAAATTTAGCGATATTTTTAGCAAATATCACAAATCTAACACGGATTTTATTATTTTTTGTGCTATAATCCTTAAATATAAAAATTAATGTTTCGCATTAAATTTGCGGGACGTAAATTTGCTAAATTTAACCAAGGAGTTTTTATGAAACTAGCAAAACTAAGTTTAGCCGCCGTTTTGGCGCTTGGCTTTTTAGGCTCCGCAAACGCAGCCGACACCTTTGGAGAGGCGTTTACCAAAGGAAAACTAGCAGGCAAGATCCAGGCTACCTACGTCGATCAAAAAGACGAACGCGCGCCGATACACGATGAGCAGCTGACGTCTATACAGCTTGAGCTTGGCTACGTGACCAATCCGTTTTACGGCTTTAGGCTCGGCGTTACTGGGCAGGGCAACTTCTTGCCGTTTAACAGCATGAGAAAAAGTGGCACTCTATATGATAAAGAGTGGAGAACGCAAGGCGCGGTAATGTCCGAAGCGTATCTGGGCTACGGTATAGGCCAGACCGATATAAAATTCGGCCGTCAATACGTAAACACTCCGCTAGTAGCGGGCAACCCGACTCGCGCGTTTAAAGAGGCGTTTGAGGGTCTAACGATCGTAAACAAAGACATCCCAAACACCACCTTGATCGGCGGCTGGTATTATAAATTTCAAGGCAGAAGTGCTGTCGTAACCGGCGGCAAAGAAGGGCGCGCTCCGCATTTTAAAGATAGAGTCATCGTCGGCGGCATGGGACCCGTGGCGTATGAGTTTGATAATATCTTTACCGGCGCGGTCATAAATCAAAGCATCCCAAATCTAAAACTAGCCGGCGCATACGCTAGAGTGACCGATCTTAGGCGCGGCGCTTTACAAGGCGACATCAACTTCTACCTAGCCGAGGCTAATTACAAAGTTCCCGTCGGCGACTTTAAACTCGGATTTGACGCTATGTATAAGGGGTCTCGCACTACAAGAGGGCTAGAGGATCTAAACTACGACGGAAATATGATCGGTCTAAGAGCGGGCATTTATGATTTCGTGGGATTTAGCGCGTCTTACGCCTATACGATCGTCGGCGACAACGACGCTTTAGCGTTTGGTCTAGGTAACGGCCCTGGCTCGTACACGCTGCTTCCTATCCGCGGACCTTTCGTATTTACGGGCTATGCGGGCATGAATACGCATAAGCTTTTGTTTGAATACGACTTTAAAGAAGTGGGTGCCGAGGGTCTAAAAGCAAAACTACACCTAGTAAAAGGCAAACAAGACGCTCCTCACCGCAATGCAGGTCCGACCGCGGCTAACACGCACATGAACGTCAAGGGCTGGGCGGCTCAGGCTAGCTACGATATACCGTGGGTCAAGGGGCTAAGCGCAAGCGTCACGTACACGGCTCTTGAGAGAAAGAACTTTGACGCTATGGGTGCAGTCAAAAAGACTGATAACAACGAGCTTTGGTTGCAAGTCGGATATAAATTTAACCTTCTAAACTAGCTACTTTAATGCGGACGCAAATTTGACGCGTCCGCTACTTCTTTTTTGTTTTTCTTGCGTTTTATGCGCAAATTTGACCTAGCAAAATCTGCATAAATTTGATCTTTTTGGGCAAATTTGCACTTAAATTTAAAAGATAAAATCAAGAACAGTTAAATTTGATAAAGTGGGATTTGAAAAAATAGCGTGGATTAGAGGTTAAAATTCGTCCGTAGCGATCCAAATTTGCTTTCGCGCTTTGTGTGGATCTGCCGAAAATAAAAGCAAATTTACAGCTTGCAAGGACAAATCGTTCACCCGTGCAAGCTGTAAATAAAGGCCTATCTTTCGTAAAATTTACCGAGTACGCCGCTGCCGATCTCCTTGCGTTCGCCGTCCTCTATCATCACGGCTTTGCGGTCGATATCGACGGTTTTATCGGTGTTGATGATAAATTTGAGCTCGTACGAGCGCGAGTTTATCTGTTTTGGCATATCTCCGAAAAATATCGGTTTTGGCGGGCGTTGCGAATCAAGCGCGGCCCATTGAAACTGGCTTACGAAGGTGCTAAATAAAAAGGCATTGCCGTTTAGCTTGTATTTGTTTGCGAGCTCGTCCGCGATCGCGTCGTTGTCGCAGTTTACGGGCGCACTGAAGCTACTTTTCTTTGCTTTCTCTTCGTCGTATTTACAAAATTTATTCGCCAACGCCAGCATCTCTTCTTTGTTTGCGTCGCTGCTGCCCTCGGTTTTTAGTTCGTTGTAGTTATTCATTATCCGCTCTAGCGTCTTTTCTAGACTTTTTTGCGCGTCGTCTTTGGCTTTTTGCACGGCTTCTTCGTAGCGAGCGTTTTGTTTGTCAAATTCCGCCTTGAGCACATCGCTACTAACCTCGCAAGTTACCTTGACCAGCTTTAGATCGTTTCCGCTAACGTCTTCCCATTTTACCTTTTGGCAGCCCTTGTAGCCGTCAACGGCGGCGCCTATCGTCATTGATTTTTTTATCGGTAGCGTGTAGTTTTTGACGATATCGATGTTGTTATCGCCGCATCCCGTTAGCGCCAAAACGGCAGCTATGAGAGAAAATTTTATTTTCATTCGTTCTCCTGAAATTTAAAAGTTTAAATCTAGCTAAATTTAGCTTAATGTTAAGACGCATTTAAAGCGATGGGCGACCGAATTTGGCGAATTTGCCTGCCTAAATTTGACTAGTAAAGCGGCGGATCACAAGCTAGTTTTTAGACTTCTTTTGTGCTTTTTTATCTTTTTTATCGCCCAGTCGTAGTGTGATGACGTGCTGCTGGTAATGTAGGCGGCGAGGTTTAGATTGCCCGTGAAGTTAAAATATCCGCGCGTAAAAAGCTCCTCGTCGCTAAAATTTGCCGTAAGCTGCATCACTTTTTCGTGTGTTTGCGCCAGCAGAGTTTTAGCCTCGCAAAGCGGCGTAGCTTGGTGCTTGAGCCAAATTTGCACATTCATCTGCGGGTAGGTTTTCCAGTTGTACGGCTGCGGCAAAAACGAAGCCCGCTCACCGCTTAGGTTCTTTTGGATAAAATTTATCAAAAGTAAGTGCCACTCGTAAAGGTGCGCGAGCACGTCTCGGACGCATTTATCTCTATACTCGAAGTCAAATTTGGCCTCTTGCTCTGCCTCATTCATACTTTCAACTAGCGATAAAAGCTTTTTAAAATTTGTCTCCGAAGCGCTTAGTAAGTCTATTTTATTCGTAGGTCGTGGCATTTTTTATCCTTGGCTAAATTTGAGCAAATTATACAGCGCGTTTTTAAATTTGCACTTTAAAGATACGGGTATTGCCAAAAAACAAAGGGTAAAATTTAATTTATATTTATATTTTAAAAATTAAAAATAAAATTTAAATATAGAACGTAAATTTGATTAAATTTTTAATTTATGAGCTATACGGTCTTGAATTTTAATCAATTTTATACCTATGATAATTTAGCCTAAAATTAGCGTTTTGAAAAGGTTAAATTTAAAAATAGACCACTGTTTTTCTACTTGATATATAGCTTTATATTTACAATGAAAAAATGTTACGATTTTACACGTTAAATTTATATTTTAAAAAAAGTTTCTGGGATATTATGGGTTTTGTTATCAAAAAGCATATCAGATTTAGTAAATATAAAGTTTTATATTTATTCGTACTTTTAAGCTTTACCCCTAAAATAGGCAAAATAAAGATAATTTTGGTCTTAATTTGAATTCCAAATATTGCCAAAGAACTAATTGTTTTTAATCAACTTAAATTTAGGTTGTAACGGTTAATATCCGCCTGATTTTTAAGAACTATCTTAAAAAATAAACGAGGAGATAAAATGGATCGACGAGATTTTATAAAAAGCGCCGCCGCTTCTGCTGCTTGCGCAAGTGCGGGTATAGCGCTACCTAGCTCTATGGCAGCTGCCGAAAACGCCGCTGAAAAGGGCTGGCGCTGGGATAAGGCTGCATGTAGGTTCTGTGGAACTGGCTGCGGCGTAATGATCGCAACCAAAGAGGGCAAAATCGTAGCCGTCAAGGGCGACCCTGAAGCACCAGTAAATCGCGGCCTAAACTGCATAAAAGGCTACTTTAACGCCAAGATCATGTATGGTGCGGACCGTATCACTCAGCCGCTTTTGCGCGTAAACGAAAAGGGCGAATTTGATAAAAAAGGCAAATTTAAGCCTATTAGCTGGGAAAAAGCCTTTGACATCATGGCGGAAAAATATAAAGAGACCATGAAGAAAAACGGCGTACACTCAGCCTGCGTTTTCGGCTCTGGTCAGTACACCATCATGGAGGGTTATGCAGCCGTCAAACTATGGAAAGCGGGTATTAGAAGCAACTCTATTGACCCGAATGCTCGCCACTGTATGGCGTCCGCGGTCGCCGGATTTATGCAGACTTTCGGTATCGACGAGCCTGCGGGCTGCTACGACGATATCGAGCTAACCGACACTATCATAACTTGGGGTGCTAATATGGCGGAGATGCACCCGATACTTTGGGCGCGCGTCAGCGATAAGAAGCTAAGCGATCCTGAGCGCGTAAAAGTTATAAACTTAAGTACATATTCCACTAGAACCTCAAATATCGCTGATACGGAGATTATCTTTGCTCCGTCAAGCGACGTAGCTATCTGGAACTATATCGCTCACGAGATCGTTTATAATTACCCTGAAGCTATCGACTGGGACTACGTAAATAGCCACTGCGTTTTCACTACGGGACCGGTAGATATCGGTTACGGACTTAGAAATAATCCAAATCATCCTAACTACAATGCCGAAAAAGACGTCATCGAGACCGAGCTTAAAAAGACTTTAAGCAAAAACGAGGGCACGACTCTTGGATACCTAGGCTACAAAGCCGGCGACGTGATGGAAAATAAAAACACCGCTACTGCGGGTAAACACTGGCAGATAACTTTCGAGGAATTTAAAGAAGCGCTTAAGCCTTATACGCTTGATTTCTGTGCTCCTCTAATCAAAGGCGATCCAAACGAGGATTTGGAAGAATTTAAGAAAAAGCTAAAACAACTCGCCGACCTATATATAGAAAAAGGCAGAAAAGTCGTGAGCTTTTGGACGATGGGCTTTAACCAGCATCAGCGCGGCACGTGGGTAAATGAGCAAGCCTATATGGTGCATATGCTACTTGGCAAGCAAGCAAAGCCAGGCAGTGGGGCATTTTCTCTAACTGGTCAGCCAAGCGCATGCGGTACGGCTCGCGAGGTCGGCACGTTTTGTAATCGCTTGCCAGCTGATATGGTCGTGGATAATCCAGAACACCGCGAGATAAGTGAGAAAATTTGGAAACTGCCAAAAGACACGATAAATCCAAAACCAGCATCTCACTACGTAAAGATGATGCGCGAAATGGAAGACGGAAAGATGAAATGGGCGTGGGTGCAAGTAAATAACCCATGGCAAAACACCGCAAACGCCAACCACTGGATAAAAGCCGCGCGTGAGATGGATAACTTTATCATCGTCTCAGACCCGTATCCGGGCATCTCGGCTAAGGTTGCCGATCTAATCTTGCCTACTGCGATGATTTACGAAAAATGGGGCGCGTACGGTAATGCCGAGCGCCGAACGCAGCACTGGAGGCAGCAGGTATTGCCCGTAGGCGAAGCGATGAGCGATACATGGCAAATTTTAGAGTTTTCAAAACGCTTTAAACTAAAAGAGGTCTGGGGCGAGCAAAAAGTAGACGACAAGCTAACGCTTCCTAGCGTACTTGATGCTGCAAAAGCTATGGGATACAACGAAGAAGACACGCTATACGACGTGCTTTTTGCAAACGAAGAGGCTAAGAGCTACCCTGCAAAAGACGCGATAATGGAAGATTTCGATAACTCGGAAGTTTTCGGCGACAGCAGAAAAGTAGTCGGCTCAGACGGCAAAGTATTTGAGGGTTACGGATTTTTCGTTCAAAAATATCTTTGGGAAGACTACCGCAAATTTGGCTCTGGCCATGGACACGATCTAGCCGACTTTGATACTTATCACAAAGTGCGCGGTCTAAGATGGCCTGTAGTAGACGGCAAAGAAACTCAGTGGAGATTTAACGCCAAATACGATCCGTACGCGAAGAAATTTGCCGAAGACGGCAAGCAGTTTGCATTCTACGGTAACAAAAAAGGCAAGCTTCCAAAAGGCGATCTAGCAAAAGTAACTAGCGGCGACGAGAAATTTTCTATCGCTAATAGAGCTAAAATTTTCTTCCGCCCTTATATGGATCCGTGCGAGATGCCTGATACTACGTATCCTTTCTGGCTATGCACGGGCCGCGTCTTGGAGCACTGGCACACCGGCACTATGACTATGCGTGTTCCTGAGCTTTACCGTGCGGTTCCAGAGGCTCTTTGCTACATGCACGAGGGCGATGCGCAAAAGCTAAATTTACAGCATAACGACGTCGTTTGGGTCGAATCTCGCCGCGGTAAGGTAAAAGCAAGAATCGATCTGCGCGGACGAAATAAACCGCCGATGGGTCTAGTTTACGTGCCGTTTTTTGATGAAAACGTGTATATCAACAAAGTCTGCCTAGATGCGACTTGCCCGATCTCAAAAGAGACCGACTATAAAAAATGCGCGGTTAAAATTTACAAGGCTTAATAATGCAAAATAGAAGAGAGGCTTTAAAATTTGGGTTAAAGGCGATTAGTTTGGTTCTCGCGGGCGGCTTTGCCTGGAGTACGCAAACGACGGCTAAAGCCCAAACTCTACTCATCAGGCCGCCAGGTGCGCTAAAAGAGAAAAATTTTCTTAGCGAGTGCATACGTTGCGGGCTGTGCGTAGAAGCCTGTCCTTGGGATACGCTTAAGCTCGCGGATCTAGACGACGGATTGCCTTACGGCACTCCGTTTTTTACCCCGCGAAATATCCCTTGCTATATGTGTACGGATATCCCGTGCACGGTCGCCTGTCCGACCGGAGCGCTAGATACGAAGCTAGTGAGCGAGGATAATGGAAAGCTAAATATAAACAAAGCGCAAATGGGTATCGCGGTGCTGGATCCAAATTTCTGCATCGCTTACGAGGGACTTCGCTGCGACGCTTGCTACCGTGCCTGTCCTTTGATAGATAAAGCGTTAAGGCTTGAGTATGTCCGTAACGAACGCACGCAAAAGCATGCGTTTTTTAAACCCGTCGTAGATGCCGATTATTGCA
>CAURRL010000018.1:0-11782 GCA_963526895.1 uncultured Campylobacter sp.
GACCAAATCCGCATCGCTAAACGGCGAGCAAATGATAGCAAGTTTCCTTTTTGGCAGGAAAAAATCAAGCTCTTTTGTATAAAAAATCCGTTCGTTAAATTTGGCCAGCTCGCAAAAAACCGTGTTATTAAAATTCTTAGCGAAGTCCTTTTTTAGGCTTAGCGCGTTTTTAAACGCAAAGTCGTTAAAATAAAGCCTTTTTGCGGCGTTTGGTTCGTTAAATTTTTCTACCAGGCTAACCGCGCTCATGTTTTCTAGCTCGCTAAGCGCGCCGTAAACGCTATCTTTTGAGATTTTGCGGGCGGATTTTAACGTGCTAAAAATCTCAAAAACGCTCACGTTTTGCGCCTGAGCTTTCGCGCACTCTTTTAGCACGGCTAGTTGCGTGGCGGATAGTGAGGATTTTAGCGCGGTTTGTAGATTTGCTGCGACGTTTTCGGCATCGCCAAAGGCCGATGCTGGGCTTCTGCCGTGAAGTAAAAAGTGGCTAAAAAGCGTTTCTGGATCGAACTTTTTTGAAAAAAAAGCGATAAACTCCTCGTAGTCTAAAAAATCCAAATTTAGCTCGCTAAAGCCGCTTAAATTTGCATCTTTAAACCGCGAGGCGACGATAAAATTTGATAAATTTAGCTGCAAAATCGGCTCAAATTTATCCTGAAATCTCTGCTCGAAATCATCGATCGCTAGAATTTTTATCTGCGGATTTTGACGTAAAAAATCTGGCAAATTTGACAAAATATCATCCGCATCTATGCGAAGGTCGCCTAAATTTACGTACAAAAACTCTTTGTTCTCAAATGCCGACAAAAAGCCCGTGATTAGCGAAGTTTTACCGCTTCCTATACCGCCTTTTATCAATATTTTTGGTGCCGTGATTTCAAATTTTCTGTTTATAAATTTGATATTTTTTGGCGGACTTTGGTAGAGCGCGGTTAGAGTTTGCATTTTTAGCCTTTAAAATTTGGAAAATTATAGCGAAGTTTCCTTGTAAAGAGGAATATAATTAAAATTTGACGCCAAAAAAACAAGGGCAAATTTAACGATTTTTTAAGGGGGGGGGTATAGAATGCATTAAATTTTTATTTGAAAGGCGGATATTATGAAAAAAATTACGGTTTTTGGCCTAATGTTAATAAGCGCTTTGGCGATAGACAATCCGATGGCAAATATACTAAAGGACTATGAAAACAAGTGTAATGCCGGGGACGAGATGGCGTGTGGCGTGGCGGGCGGAGTTTATGACTTTGCCTTTGAGGTGTACGGGATAAAGCAGGACTACGGTAAGGCGATGAAATTTTATAAAAAGGGCTGCGATAATGGAAACTACAGGTCGTGCAATAATCTAGGCTTTATGTACCAAAATGAAAAAGGCGTAAAGAGGGACTACAAAAAAGCGTTTGAGTTATATACTAAGTCTTGCGACATCGGAAACGATGGTCTTGGTTGTAGCAATCTCGGGTTTTTGTATATTAACGGGGTTGGCACCGAAGTAGATACTACGCGTGCGGTCATAGAAGGGCTGAGTCGGTTGAAAAAGAGCTGCGATACAGGCAACGGCGATTTTTTATCATGTGAGATTGTCGGCGAAATAAATTTAAATTTCGGCAATCAAAAGGCTGCGATGGAAAGCTATCAAAGAGCGTGTATCGCGGGAGCAAACGACCAAAGCATCCAATCCTTTGAAGGGGGCGCTAAATTCTGGAAAGCGACTTGCGCAATGTACGAGCTTTTAAAGCAAGGCTCAAGGTAATTTTAAAATTTGGACATGGTTTTAATCTGTCCAAATTCTCCCAAAATCAAACCTAAATTTCCAGCATCAAATTTTCAGCCAAATTTGCAAAAACTTCCTTATAAAGAGGAAATAATTTTATTAAATTTCATCAAATTTGCTCAAAATATTGACATTAAAAAGCCATTTGGATAAAATCCGAATCTCTTACACAAGTAAGAAGTGTCGTATGTTTGCGACAAGTTCTATTCAAAGGAAAGAAATATGGAAAGAATCAGGCTTAAGCTTAAAGCTTATGACCATAGAGTTCTCGACCGCACAGTTGCAGCCATAGTAGAAGCTGTCAAACGAACGGGCGCCGACGTCAGAGGTCCGGTGCCGATGCCTACGAAGATCAAACGCTACACGGTCTTAAAATCACCACACATCAACAAAGACTCACGCGAGCAGTTTGAAATGAGAATTCACGCTAGAATGCTAGATATCGTAGCGGCTACGCCCGATACCGTCGACTCGCTAACAAAGCTTGACTTAGCCCCTGAGGTTAACGTCGAAGTCCGCGCGATGGGCAAATAAAGGCGAGGTGAAAGATGGAATATATCGTAGAAAAAATAGGCATGAGCAGAACGGTTAATAACCCGAGCATCCCTGTTACGCTTCTAAAGGTCGTAAACGCTAAAGTTTGCAAAGTGAGCGAATGCGGCAGCGCGATAGTAGCTTATGCTAAAGGTAAAGCAAAAAATAAAGCCATAGAGGGTCAGCAAAAAAAATATAGCCTAACGGCGGAATTTAATAAATTCGCAACCCTACAAGTCGCCAATAAAGAAGCCGGCGATCTTGATTTTAGTCCGCTTAGCTCGGCTAAAATTTTAAAAGTTAGCTTCAGCTCAAAAGGTAAAGGCTATCAAGGCGTCGTGAAAAGACACGGATTTGCAGGCGGTCCGAAAAGCCACGGTTCTCGCTTCCACAAAAGACACGGCTCTATCGGTAACCGCGAGTGGCCGGGACGCGTTCAGCCTGGTATGAAGATGGCCGGACACACCGGAAACGAAAAAGTTACCGTTAAAAACGAGATCGTAAGCTTTGACGCCGAAAACGGAATTTTGGTTTTAAAAGGCAGCGTCGCTGGCTATAACGGCGCAATGGGCAGAATAAGGATAGTAAAATGAGTAAAGTTTGCGTATTAAACGAAAAATTTGAAAAAGCTAGCGAGCTTGATCTACCGGCTAATTACACTGAGATCAACCCGCACAACCTATATCTTTATGTTAAGTCTTATTTGTCCGGTATGCGTTCAAATTCGGCTCACACCAAAACCAGAGCTTTCGTAAGCGGCGGTGGTAAAAAACCGTGGAGACAGAAAGGTCGCGGCGGCGCTAGAGCGGGCTCAACCAGAACTAACGTCTGGGTAGGCGGCGCGGTAGCGTTTGGTCCGAGCAACGAGCGAAACTACTTCCAAAAGATCAATAAAAAGCAAAAAAGATTGGCGCTTGAGTTCGCGCTAAACGAAAAAGCTAACGCGGGTAAAATTTTCGCGGTAGATAGCATAGAGATCGCAAACGGCAAGACTAAAGACGCGGCTAAAATTATCAACGCGTTAAATTTGAGAGACGCTTTGGTCGTAAAAGATCTGCTTGACGACAACACGCTATTGGCGTTTAGAAATTTATCAAACTGCTATCTAATCGATGCGAGCGAGATAAACGCTTACTTAGTGGCGACTTACGGTGCCGTCGTTATCGAGAAGGCCGCACTTGAAACTATAATAAAAGAGGGCTGAAATGGCAGATATAACTGATATCAAAACGATTTTATATACGGAAAAAACTCTCGGTCTTCAAGAGCAAGGCGTGGTCGTTATACAAACTTCGCCTAAGATGACTAAAAATAGGCTGAAAGAAATTTTGAAAGAATATTTTGGGGTAACGCCGCTTCGCGTAAATTCGCTTAGAATCGACGGAAAAGTTAAGCGTTTCAAAGGAAGAGAAGGTCAACGCAACGAGATAAAGAAATTTTACGTTCAGTTGCCTGAAGGCTCAAGCCTAGAAAACACGGAGGCGTAAGATGGCGATAAAAACCTATAAACCTTATACACCTAGCCGCAGATTTATGACGGGCCTATCAAGCGAGGATATCACTGCTAAACCTAGCGTGAGAAGCCTGCTTGTAAAGATCCCTGTAAGCGGCGGTAGAAATAGCAATGGTAGAATAACTTCTAGGCATAAAGAAGGCGGAGCGAAGAAGCTTTATAGAATCATCGACTTTAAACGCCGCAAATTTGGTATCGAAGGCAAAGTCGAAGCTATCGAGTACGATCCGAACAGAAACTGCCGCATCGCGCTTATCGCTTATAAAGACGGCGAAAAACGCTACATCATCAGACCAAACGGACTAAACGTTGGCGACGTCGTAGCAGCAGCCGAGGCAGGTCTAGACATAAAACCTGGCAACGCGATGAAACTAAGAAACATCCCGGTTGGTACTATCGTACACAACGTGGAGCTAAAACCTGGCAAGGGCGCTCAGATGGCTCGTTCAGCCGGCGGTTACGCTCAGCTAATGGGTAAAGAGGAAAAATATGTAATGCTTCGCTTGCCAAGCGGCGAGATGAGACAAGTACTCGCAGAGTGCATGGCTAGTATCGGCGTAGTAGGTAACGAAGATTGGGCGAACGTAACTATCGGTAAAGCCGGACGTAATCGTCATAGAGGTATCCGTCCTCAAACTCGCGGTTCTGCGATGAACCCGGTAGATCACCCGCACGGTGGTGGTGAGGGCAAGAAAAACTCAGGCCGTCATCCTGTTACTCCATGGGGCAAACCGACTAAAGGTGCTAAGACTCGCCGCAAAAAGGCTAGCGATAAGCTTATAATTACAATAAGTAAAGGTAAATAGAGAAGTCAAGATCACACAAAAAATTACCTTTTGTAGATGATCACGTAATGAAAAAAGTCGTTGCCGCTAAAAAAGCTAACGACAACAAGCCGATAAAAACATGGTCTAGACGCAGCACGATAGTGCCTGAAATGATAGGCCTAACGTTTAACGTTCATAACGGCAAGAGTTTCATTCCAGTATACGTTACGGAAAACCACATCGGATATAAACTAGGCGAATTTGCTCCTACGCGCACATTTAAGGGTCACAAAGGCTCAGTGCAAAAGAAAATCGGTAAGTAAGGGGATAAGATGAGCAAATCAATTATTAAATTCGTAAGACTATCTCCGACTAAAGCCAGACTAATCGCAAGAGAAGTACAAGGCATGAATGCCGAATTTGCGCTAGCTAGCCTTAGCTTTATGCCAAACCGCGGCGCCAAATTTATCGCTACGGCTATCAGCTCTGCGGTAGCTAACGGCGGATTCGAGCCTGAAGAGGTTATCGTGACAAGCTGCCGCGTAGATGCGGGCCCAGTATTAAAAAGATTTAGACCGCGAGCGAGAGGAAGCGCAAGCAGAATCCGCAAACCGACTTCTCATATCTTAGTAGAAGTATCTAAACCTGAAAAGAAGGAAGCGTAATATGGGTCAGAAAGTAAATCCGATAGGTCTAAGACTAGGAATAAACCGCAACTGGGAGTCAAGATGGTTTCCTGCTAAAGGAACTTTGGCTGAAAATATCGGCGAAGACTACAAAATTCGCGCTTTCTTGAAAAAGAAACTTTACTACGCGGGCGTTTCTCAAATTTTGATCGAGAGAACGGCTAAGAAAATTCGCGTAACCGTCGTAGCAGCTCGCCCTGGTATTATTATCGGCAAAAAGGGCTCTGACGTAGAGAAGCTTAAAGAGGATATCCAAAAGCTGATCAACAAAGAAGTAAACGTAAATATTAAAGAAGAAAGAAAAGCTCAAGCTTCGGCTCAACTAGCTGCGGAAAACGTAGCTATGCAGCTTGAAAAACGCGTTGCATTTAGACGCGCAATGAAAAAAGTTATCCAAGGCGCTCAAAAATCAGGCGCTAAAGGTATCAAAATTTCAGTTGCTGGACGTCTTGGCGGCGCAGAGATCGCTAGAACCGAGTGGTACTTAGAGGGTCGCGTTCCGCTTCATACTCTAAGAGCTAAGATCGATTACGGCGTTGCTGAAGCGCATACGACTTATGGAAACATAGGTATAAAAGTGTGGATATTTAAAGGCGAGGTTCTTCAAAAAGGCGTTCAACCTGAAAAGAACGAAGAAGAAAAAGCCGATAAAAAACCGCGCAGAGCAAGAAGAGGTAAATAATCATGTTGATGCCAAAACGAACTAAATTTCGCAAACAGATGAAAGGCAGAAACCGCGGTAAAGCTACTCGCGGCGCCGATCTTGCTATGGGCGAGATCGGAATAAAAGCCGTAGAAGCAGGCCGCGTAAATTCGCGCCAGATCGAAGCGGCTCGTGTGGCTCTAACCCGCCACGTAAAACGCCAGGCTAAAACTTGGATCAGAGTTTTCCCAGATAAGCCGCTAACCAAAAAACCTCTACAAACTCGTATGGGTAAAGGTAAAGCTGGAGTCGAAGAGTGGGTTATGAATATAAAACCAGGTCGTATAATAGTCGAAATGGCGGGCGTAGATGAGGAATTAGCGCGTGAAGCTCTAACTCTAGCTATCCACAAACTTCCGTTTAAGACTAAAATCGTAACGCGAGAGAGTGAAAATGAAATATACTGATATTAAAGACAAAAGCGTTGCAGAACTTAACGCGTTATTGAAAGAGAAAAAGGTGCTTTTATTTACTTTAAGACGAAAGCTAAAAACTATGCAGCTAAGCAACCCTAACGAGATTAGCGCCGTCCGCAAGGAAATAGCGCAAATCAACACTGCAATTAGCGCTTCAAAGTAAGGGGTGAGAAATGGCATTAAAAAGAGAAATTCAAGGTGTCGTTTTACAAAAGGCCGGCGATAAGACGGCTACGATTTTGGTTGAGAGACGCGTTATGCACCCAAGATACCACAAATTCGTAAAACGCTTTAAAAAATATATGATTCACGACGAAAAGAACGAGACAAAAGCGGGCGATACGGTCGTAGCTATCGAATGCAGACCGCTAAGCGCGAGAAAATCTTTCCGCTTAAAGACTATTTTAGCGACGGGGGTTGAGTAATGATACAATCTTTTACGAGGCTTACGGTTGCCGACAATAGCGGCGCGAAAGAGCTAATGTGTATTAAGGTTTTGGGCGGCAGCAAGAGAAGATACGCGACGCTTGGCGACGTTATCATATGCTCGGTTAAAAAGGCGCTTCCAAACGGCAAGATCAAAAAAGGTCAAGTGGTAAAAGCAGTCGTCGTTAGAACTAAAAAAGAGGTTCAAAGAGATAACGGCTCGCTAATCCGCTTCGACGAAAACGCAGCCGTCATCCTAGATAACAAACGCGAGCCTATCGGTACTCGCATCTTTGGACCGGTCGGCCGTGAGGTTAGATACGCTAACTTTATGAAAATCGTTTCGCTTGCTCCGGAGGTGTTATAATGGCTAACGTTAAATTTAAAGTAAAAAAAGGCGATACCGTTAAGATCATCGCAGGCGACGACAAAGGTAAAACAGGTAAAATTTTATCCGTCCTAGCCAAAAAAGGACAAGTCATCGTCGAGGGCTGCAAGGTAGCTAAAAAAGCTATAAAACCTAGCGAAAAAACCCCAAACGGCGGCTTTATCAATAAAGAGATGCCTATTGATATCTCAAATGTTGCAAAAGTTGAGGGCTGAAAATGAATAGATTAAAAGCTAAATATAACGAGGTCGTAAAGCCTGCTTTGGCTAAAGAATTCGACATCAAAAATCCTATGCTAATCCCTGCGATCGAAAAGATCGTGATAAGCGTAGGCGCTGGCGAATCGGCTAAAGATCAAAAGCAACTTCAAAACATCGCCGATACTATTTCGCTAATCGCCGGACAAAAAGCTGTTGTTACCGATGCTAAAAAATCGGTTGCGGGCTTTAAAGTGCGCGAGGGGTTCCCTGTCGGCGTAAAAGTAACGCTTAGAAAAGAGAATATGTTTGCGTTTTTAGACAAGCTAATCTCTATCGCGCTACCGAGAGTTAAGGACTTTAGAGGCCTTCCAAAAGACGGTTTTGACGGACGCGGAAACTACAACTTCGGCCTTGACGAACAGCTAATGTTCCCGGAGGTCGAGTACGATAAGATTTTACGCACTCATGGTATGAATATAGTTATAGTCACGACGACAAACAGCGACAAAGAGGCATTCAAATTGCTTGAGCTATTTGGTTTGCCGTTTGCGAAAGGAAAGTAATATGGCGAAAAAATCAATGATAGCAAAGGCTGCCAGAAAGCCTAAATTTACGGTTCGCGGCTATACGAGATGCCAAATTTGCGGACGTCCGCATTCGGTTTATAAAGATTTTGGAATTTGCCGCGTATGCCTAAGAAAAATGGCTAACGAGGGACTAATCCCGGGTCTAAAAAAAGCAAGCTGGTAAGGAAGAGAAATGTTAAACGACTTAATTTCAGACGGACTAACTCGCATTAGAAACGCCGCAATGAGAAGACTTGAAACTACAAAGCTTCTTCATTCAAACGTCGTCGAGGCTACTTTATCTATCCTTGCGGCTAAAGGCTATATCGAGAGCTACAACGTCGTAGAAGAAGATAAAAAGAAATTTATAAATGTAGTTCTAAAATACGACGAGCACGGCAGAAGCGTGATTAACGAGCTTAAGCGCGTATCAAGCCCAGGCCGCCGCGTTTATAAGGGAAAAGACGAGATCAAGAGATTTAAAAACGGCTACGGAACGATCATCGTTAGCACCAGTAAGGGCGTTTTAAGCAACGAAGACGCTCACAAAGCTGGCGTAGGCGGCGAAATCCTCTGCTCTGTGTGGTAATTGTCCAAAACGCTACGGGGTAGCGTTTTGGATTACCTTGAAATAAAGTTTGAATTGATATGCTTGTTTTTGTAGCAAGACGTCAATTCGACATCATTAGAATGAGGTTTGAAACGATAGGCTTCCCTGATTTCCGGCAGGGGCATAGTTTTTGAATCTTTGAAATGAAATTTGACTCGGTATGTTTTCGTAATTTATAAAATTTACTGAAAACTTCTGCCGTCAAATTTATAAAATTTAAAAAACGGAAGCTTAAATTTTAAAAGCTTCCCAAATTTAGCTCGGCTTGCAAATTTATCCAAATTTGCCAAAGCTAAATTTAAAAACGACGATGTCAAATTTGACGGCAAATTTTAGGAAGTAGATCCAAAAAAAGTAAGTCAAATTTGACGAGAAAATTAAAGTGTTTGAGGCGGTTTTTATCGCTTCGATTCATTTCTATTTTTATGGTATTGCGGTATCCATTCGTAAAAGTAGACATACCCTAGACAAGTAAAAAGGAAAAAAATGTCACGTATAGGAAAACAGCCGATAGCTATTCCAAGCGGAGTAGAAGTCAGCGTAGAAGGCAACGTCCTTAAATTTAAAAAAGGCGCTCATTTAAAAGAGCTTGACACAAAAGGGCACGTAGACGTTAAAGTCGAGGATGCTCACATAGTATTTTCTCCAAAGAGCGATGAGAGACAAGATAGAGCCTACTGGGGCACTTATAGAGCGCTTGCAAACAATATCGTCATCGGCATTACAAAAGGTTTTGTTCGCCAGCTTGAGATCAACGGCGTCGGTTACAAAGCCGCAGCTAAAGGCCAAGTGCTTGAGCTTACTTTAGGATTTTCTCACCCGATAAATCACGAAGTGCCAAAAGGCGTTGAAATCAGCGTAGAGAAAAATATCATAACTATCAAAGGCGACGACAAGCAAGTGGTAGGCCAGATCGCAGCGCAAGTCAGAGCGTACAGACCACCTGAACCATATAAGGGCAAAGGCGTTAAATACGTAGAAGAGCGCATCATCCGCAAAGCCGGTAAGACATCTAAGAAGTAAGGGATAGATAATGACAGCAAATGTATTAAAAAGAAAACTCGCTCTTAGAATCAAGAGAAAAAGAAGAATCAGAGCCAAAATTTCCGGCACTGCGGTATTGCCTAGAATTTCTATCTTCAAATCAAACAGAACTCTTTACGTCCAAGCTATCGACGACGTAGCAGCCGTAACTATAGCGGCAGCCGACGGCAGAAAACTAGGCGTAAAAGCAAACAAAGAAGGTGCCGTAACCTTGGCTAAAGAATTTGCAAAAACTCTAAAAGCTAAAAAAGTAGAAACGGCATTATTCGACAGAAACGGCTATTTGTATCACGGAGTCGTAGCGGCTTTTGCAGACGCATTACGTGAAAACGGTATCAAACTATAAGGAAAATCGCTATGGAAAAATATAACAGAGAAGAATTCGAAGAAGTAATGGTTGATATCGGCCGCGTTACAAAGGTCGTAAAAGGCGGTCGTAGATTTAGATTTACGGCTCTTGTCGTAGTAGGAAACAGAAACGGCCTAGTGGGCTTTGGCTTCGGTAAAGCAAAAGAGGTGCCGGACGCTATGAGAAAAGCCGTCGACGACGCGTTTAAAAACATCATCGAGGTAAAAAGAAAAGGCTCAACTATACCTCACGACGTAGAGGTTAAATTTAACGCTAGCCGCGTTTTACTTCGCCCTGCTAGCGAAGGTACGGGCGTGATCGCGGGCGGTAGTGCTCGTCCTATTCTAGAGCTTGCGGGCATCAAGGACATCCTAACAAAATCGCTTGGCTCAAACAACTCGGCAAACGTCGTTCGCGCTACTTTAAAAGCGCTAAGTATGCTTAAAGGCTAAGGAGAAGATATGGGACTAGAAAATTTAAAACCTGCCGAGGGCTCGACTAGACAAATCAAAAGACTAGGTCGCGGTCAAGGTAGCGGTCAAGGTAAAACCGCGGGTAAAGGACATAAAGGTCAAAGAGCTAGAAAAGGCTACAATGAAAAAAGAGGCTTCGAGGGTGGTCAGCAACCGCTTCAAAGACGCCTTCCAAAAGTAGGCTTCGCTTCTAAATTTGAGAAACCTTACGTAATCAACGTAGAAAAAATCGTTGCGGTAAAAGAGCTAAGCGAGATCACTATCGCTACTATCGCTACCGTACACAAAATTTCAAGCAGCGTTAAGAAAATCAAATTGATCGGAGTGAGCGCAAAAGATTTGGCTTCGAAAATCAAAGACGAGAACGTAACCGTTAGCGGACGTGCGTAATGAATAAGACATTGACCAACAAGATTTTAATCACGTTGGCATTTTTATTTGCTTACAGGATACTGGCATACGTGCCGGTTCCTGGCGTAAACGTCAATGTTATTAAAGAGTTTTTCGATTCGAATTCCGCAAATGCGCTGGGGCTATTTAATATGTTCAGCGGTAAGGCCGCAGAACGCCTTAGCATCATCTCTCTAGGCATTATGCCGTACATCACGGCATCGATTATCATGGAGCTTCTAGCAGCTACTTTCCCAAATTTGGGCAAGATGAAAAAAGACCGCGACGGCATGCAAAAATATATGCAGATCATCCGCTATGCCACTATCGGTATCACGCTTGTTCAAGCAGTAGGCGTTAGTATGGGGCTTCAGAGCCTTCACGGTAGAGGCGGGGAGGACGCGATAATGATAGATATGAATTTATTTATCGCGATTGCGGCAGCTTCGATGTTAACGGGAACTATGCTTTTGATGTGGATAGGCGAGCAGATCACGCAGCGCGGTATCGGCAACGGCATCAGCCTTATTATTTTCGCGGGTATCGTTAGCGGCATACCTTCAGCCATCGGCGGAACGGTAAATTTGGTAAATACGGGCGAGATGAACTTCCTTGTAGTTATCGCAATTTTGCTTGTTATCTTGGTCACGGTAGGCATAGTTATCTATGTCGAGATGGGCGAGAGACGCGTACCGGTGAGCTATTCGCGTAAAGTCGTGATGGAAAATCAAAACAAACGTATCATGAACTATATACCTATCAAGGTAAATTTAAGCGGCGTTATTCCTCCTATTTTCGCCAGTGCGATTTTGATGTTCCCAAGCACCATTTTGCAGGCCAGCACAAATCCTTATATCCAAGCTATTCACGATTTTTTAAATCCAAATAGCTATTTTTTCAACTTTTTGACATTCTTGCTGGTTGTATTTTTTGCATATTTTTACGC
>CAURRL010000019.1:0-11374 GCA_963526895.1 uncultured Campylobacter sp.
CAAATTTGAGCTAAATTTGTACCAGTTTGTAGCATAGGCGAGCGCAGTCAAATTTAACTTCATCCCAAACATGCTTTGCTAAAAAATGCGAAAGCTCAAATTTGAGTCAAATTTAACCGCGCAAATTTAGCCTCACTCGCCGCCTAAATACTCCTGCAAGCTTTTGACTTCGAGCGCGCTGCCGTCTTGCACGCTTTTTAGCGATTTAGCCGCCGCTAGAGCCGCCGACATTGTCGTGAAATACGGAATCTTAAATCGCATGATGTTTTGTCTGATTTTCTTGCCGTCCTCGCTGTTTGACTTGCTGTCGCTGGTGTTGATGACGAGCGCGATGTCGCCGTTTTTGAGCTTGTCCTCGACGTTTGGTCGACCTTCGCTGATCTTATAGACGAACTCGCTCTCTACGCCCGCGTCATTTAAAATTTTATACGTTCCGCCCGTGGCGATGATTTTAAAGCCGAGGCTTATTAGCTCGCGCGCCAAATTTGCGGCGTATTTTTTATCCGCGTCGGCAAGAGTTAAAAAGACTAGACCGCTAGTCGGTAGCGAGTTGCTCGCAGCGATCTGGCTTTTGGCAAAGCTTTTGGCAAAGCCCCCCGATATACCCATGACCTCGCCCGTGCTTTTCATCTCAGGCCCTAGGATCAGATCCGCGCCAGAGAGCTTGTTAAACGGAAATACCGCTTCTTTTACGCAGACGTGATTTTTCACGCGAGGCTTGAGTATGCCGCGCTCCTCGTAAACTGCTCCGTAGTTGTCGTAAAATTTAAGCGCCTCGCGCAAATCGCCCTGCCACATCACGCGCGTGGCGACCTTTGCCATAGGCACGCCCGTCGCCTTGCTAACAAACGGTACGGTGCGGCTAGCGCGCGGGTTTACCTCTATCATGAAAAGCTCGTTCTCGTAGATGGCAAACTGGATATTCATGAGCCCCACGACGCCCAAATTTAGCGCGATGTCGCGAGTTTGGTTTTCTACCTTTTCGATCATCTGCGCGGTCAAATTTAGCGGAGGCAGTATGCACGCGCTGTCGCCGCTGTGGATGCCCGCCTCCTCGATGTGCTGCATCACGGCGCCGATATAGACGTCCTTGCCGTCGCTGATCGCGTCTACGTCAAGCTCCACGGCGTCTTGCAAAAATTTATCGATTAGCACGGGCGAGTGGTTGCTGACCTTCACCGCTTCGCTCATATATAGGCGTAGCTCCTCATCGCTATGCACCCGTCTCATCGCGCGGCCGCCTAGTACGTAGCTAGGACGCACGAGCACCGGATAACCGATAGCGGCGGCCTTTTCTAACGCTTCTTTTTCACTCGTAGCGGTGTCGTTTCGCGGCTGTTTGACGCCTATTTTAGAGATAAATTCGCTAAATTTTTTGCGGTCCTCGGCGACGTCGATCGTGCGTGCGCTGGTGCCGATGATTTTTGCACCCGCTATGCTTAGGCGTTTAGCAAATTTTAGCGGAGTCTGGCCGCCAAAATGCACGATCACGCCGTCTGGGTTCTCGTGCTCGATCACGGCTCTAACGTGTTCGAAATCAATCGGCTCAAAGTACAAAATATCGCTCGTATCGTAGTCGGTGCTGACGGTTTCCGGGTTGCAGTTGTACATTATAGTTTTTACGCCCATGTCGCGCAGCGCGTAGCTAGCGTGCACGCAGCAGTAGTCAAACTCGATGCCTTGGCCTATGCGGTTTGGACCGCCGCCAATGATCATCACTTTTTTCTCTTTTTGCGCCGAATTTGAGCTCAAATTTGACTCTGCAAAATTTGACGAAAGGCACGGCAACTTGGTGATATTCGTCGTCGAGTAAAGATACGGCGTGAGAGCCTTAAACTCGCCCGCGCAGGTATCAACCTCGTTGTATTCGAGGTTTATGCCCATTTTCTCGCGCGCGAAATAAATATCGTTTTGACCAAGATCGAGATTGTCTTTTAAATTTATCAGATGCGCGATCATCTTATCCGAAAAGCCCATCGTTTTAGCTTCGCGAAGTAGCGGCTCGTCGTTTAGGATGTCCATATCGATGCGCTCTTCAAATTTAACGATCTGCCAAATTTGATCCAAAAACCACGGATCGATCTTGCTCATCTCGTGCACTTCGGCTACGCTAAGCCCGTCGCGAAACGCCTGCGCGACGTATAAAATGCGGCTTTCGTTCGCGTTTCTAAGTCCGTAAACAAGCGCGTTTTTCTCCAAATTTACGAAGTTAAATCCATAGTAGTCCTTTTCCATCGAGCAAAGCGCCTTTTGTACGCTTTCCTTAAACGTCCTGCCGATCGCCATCACCTCGCCCACGCTCTTCATCGCGGTGCCTAGATACGGGTTTGCACCCGGGAATTTCTCAAACGTAAAACGCGGGATCTTGGTCACGATGTAGTCGATGACGGGCTCAAAGCTAGCAGGCGTGCCCGTGATGTCGTTTTTGATCTCATCCAGGCTAAAGCCCACGGCTAGCAGCGTCGCGACCTTGGCGATCGGGTAGCCCGTGGCCTTTGACGCCAGCGCCGAGCTGCGGCTAACGCGCGGGTTCATCTCGATCACGATCATGCGGCCGGTTTTTGGATTTATGGCAAACTGCACGTTGCTACCGCCCGTATCCACGCCGATCTCGCGTAAAATTTTAAAACTCGCGTCGCGCATAGCCTGATACTCTTTATCAGTTAGTGTAAGAGCCGGCGCAACCGTGATACTGTCGCCCGTGTGCACGCCCATAGGATCGAAGTTTTCGATCGAGCAGACGATGATACAGTTGTCGTTGCGGTCGCGGATGACTTCCATCTCGTACTCTTTCCAGCCTAGCAAGCTCTCCTCGACCAAAATTTCATGTATCGGGCTGGCATCTAGGCCGGTTTGGGCTAGTTCTTTAAATTCGTCGATATTATACGCTACGCCGCTACCTGCGCCGCCTAGGGTATAGCTAGCGCGGATGATGAGCGGAAAGCCGATATTTGCGGCTGCGGCTAACGCCTCGTCCATGTCGTAGGCGTACTGGCTTTGCGGCAAGTCCATACCGATCTTTTGCATCGCCTTTTTAAACTCCTGCCTATCCTCGCCCTTTTTGATCGCTTGCGGGTTGGCGCCTAGAAATTTGACGCCGCCTAGCATGTCCGCCTCATATAGCTGCATCGCGACGTTTAGCGCGACCTGACCGCCCATCGTAGGCAGTATGGCGTCGACCTTTTCTTTATCTATGATGCGCTTGATGCTCTCTTTGGTTATCGGTTCGACGTAGGTAGCGTCGGCGAAATCAGGATCGGTCATGATGGTGGCCGGATTTGAGTTTATGAGCACGACGCGGTAGCCCAGCTGCTTTAGAGTCTTTGCGGCTTGCGTGCCGCTGTAGTCAAATTCGCACGCTTGCCCGATGACGATAGGGCCGCTGCCGATGAGTAAAACGGTGTTGATGTCGGTTCTTTTTGGCATTATTTTTCCTTTGTTACGACGTATAGATATGAGGGGATGGTTATGCTTACGTATGGCTTTACGGCCGCGCTTTTATATAGGCTCTCCTGGATCACGCCCGTGACCTTGCCCACTGAAATCCCGCTGAAAAATATCCCGTCAAGCCCGCTCGTGACGACCTCGTCGCCCTCTTTGGGACTCAGCCACTGGGGGATAAATTTCACCGTTATTCCGTCTTTACTCCCGTGCGCTATGCCCGGGATCTTTTCCTCGCCGATTGAAACGGCGAATATACTTTTTGGATCGTTTTGTAGCAAGGCCATAGGGTTGCCGTCCTTGCTCACGACGATACCAGCGCTCTTGCCTTGGTAAATGAGTCCATAAATTTTAGACTCGTTGTAGCCGTTAAATTTATCCAGCCAGACCTTGTCGTAGTCGCTGATATTTACGTAGCTAAGCGCCCGCACGAGCTGGACTCTAGGCTCGTAGGCGGTCGAGTTTTTATCGACCAAAATTTCGTTTAGCTCCTTTGCGAAGCTTGAGAGCAGAGCTGCCGATTTTTCTAGTTCGGCGTTTTGAGCGCGAAGCTGCTTTATCTCCTCGCGTTGCCTAAAATGCTCGTTTACGCCGTCTTTTACAAATTTGACCGCGTCGTCGTAGGCGGCTACTACGCGGCTATTTAAATTCACGACATAGCCGGAGATCAGCGCGCCTCTATCAAGCGAAAAAAATACTAGCGCGCCGATAAGAGCGACGAATAAAATTTTACTCTTCATTTACGAGTTGTTGTAAAAATTTAATCTCCTCAAGAGCCTTACCGGTGCCTCTGGCTACGGCTAGCAACGGATCGTCAGCAACGAAAACCGGAAGTTTTACGATATCACTTAGATATTTATCAAGGCCGCGGATCAGCGCACCGCCTCCGGTTAGTACGATACCGTTTTCTACGATATCGCCGGCAAGATCCGGCGGCATCATCTCAAGCACGGTTTTTAGGGCGTCTGCGATCTCCTTTAGCGGTTCGCGCATAGCCTCACGCACATCTTCGCTAGTTAGCTCCACGCGGCTTAGCAGACCGCTGATTTGGTCGCGACCTTTTACGACGATACTAAGCTCCTCAGGCAGCTGTATCGCCGAGCCGACGGAGATTTTGATATCTTCGCCCGCGCGCTCGCCGATTAGGAGGTTGTACTTTTCTTTTATGTAGTTTACGATACTCATATCGATCTTATCGCCAGCGGTGCGGATAGATTTGCTGATAACTAGACCACCCAGGGACACTACGCCAATCTCGGTCGTACCGCCACCGATATCGACGACTAGGTTTCCTTGCGGTTCGCGCACGGGTAAATTTGCCCCGATAGCCGCAGCCATAGGCTCCTCTATCAAAAATACCTCTCTAGCCCCGGCGCTTAGCGCGCTTTCACGCACGGCTTTACGCTCGACTTGAGTTAGACCGTAAGGCACTGAGATGATGATGCGAGGGCGTAGGAAGCTCTTTCTACGGTGAGTTTTTTCGATGAAATATCGGATCATCTTTTCCGTCATATCAAAATCCGCGATAACGCCGTCTCTCATCGGACGGATCGCCTCGATATCGCCGGGAGTTTTACCCACCATCTCTTTTGCTTCGTGGCCGACGGCTAATATTTTTTGCTTGCCGTATTTTTCGCGTTGTACCGCGACTACCGACGGTTCGTTTATGATGATACCTTTATCTTTTACTAGAACTAGCGTGTTTGCCGTGCCTAGGTCGATACCCATATCGCTTGAAAAAAATCCTATTAGTTGGTCTAAAATCATCTGTATCCTTATGCGCTTATTTTATTGTTTTTTACGAAAATCGGCTTTTCTTTACCGTTTACGACCTCTTTGGTGATCACCACGTCGTAGCCCGCAAGCTCCGGTAGTTCGTACATTATATCTGTCATCACCTCTTCCATTATACTTCGCAGACCTCTAGCTCCCGTTTTTCGCTCGATGGCTAGTTTTGCGATCTCTTTTAGTGCCTCGTCGTCAAATTTTAAATTTGCCCTATCTATCGCAAAAAGCTTTTGGTATTGCTTTAGTATCGCGTTTTTAGGTTCGGTTAAAATTCGCACCATATCGTCTTCGGTGATTTTATTTAGCGTGGCCACAACGAGAAGTCTGCCGATTAGCTCGGGGATTAGTCCAAAATGCACCAAATCGTCGCTCTCTAGCACGTCTAGCAAATTTTCCCTATCGTCTTTAGAGCGTTTATCTTGACCAAAACCCAGCACATTTTTACCGATCCTGCGCTCGATGATGTCGGCCAGGCCGTCAAACGCGCCGCCGCAGACGAATAGGATATTTGAAGTATCTATCTGGATGAATTCCTGATTAGGGTGCTTTCTGCCGCCTTTTGGAGGGATATTTACGAGGCTTCCCTCGATAATCTTTAAAAGTGCCTGCTGTACGCCCTCGCCGCTCACGTCGCGCGTGATCGAGCGGTTTTCGCTCATTCTAGCGATCTTATCTATCTCATCGACGAAAACTATGCCCTGCTCGGCGCGCTTTACATCGCCGTCTGCGGCCTGCAAAAGACGAGTTAGGATATTTTCCACGTCTTCGCCGACGTAGCCGGCCTCCGTTAGACTCGTCGCATCGCAGATAGCGATAGGCACGTCTAGAAATCTAGCCAGAGTCTGCGCCATCAGCGTCTTGCCGCTACCGGTAGGACCGACTAGCAAGATATTTGATTTTGATATCTCCGTATCGTCCTCGATCTCGCCTCTTCTAAAAATTCTTTTGTAGTGGTTATAAACGCCGACGCTAAAGACCTTTTTGGCTTTATCTTGACCGATGACATAGTTATCTAGCACCGCCTTTAGCTCTTTTGGCGTCAAATTTTGATAGTCTCTAGTTCGCTCTTCTTTTTCCTGCTCGCGGTTCTCTTCGCCGTAAAGCACCTTGTAAGCGGCAGTGATGCAGTGCTCACATATAAACGCAGTCCCGTCTATATCGGCCAGCAGTCTCCTATCGGCAGACTCTACCCCGCCGCAAAAATTACATTTTCTCGCCATTATTCTCTTCCTTTTGCTAATGGGATACCGCGCTTGGTGCTTAGGATAAATTCACACATTTTTCGCACCTGTTCGTTCGCTGCACCAGCTAAAAGCTCACTAGCCGCGGCTTTTAGATCCCCGCTTTTTCTAAATAAAAATTTATACGCCTTGTTTATCTCTTCTACCGTGTCTTTATCGAACCTGCGCCTGATACCGACCAAATTTAAGCTTCTGATATAGGCTCGGTTGCCTTCAGCCAGGCAAAACGGCACGACATCCTGAGATAGCGCGCTAGCACCCGCGATCATGCAGCTCTCGCCGACTCTCACGAACTGATGTATCGGCGTCATGCCGCCCACGACGCTGTAGTCTCCTAGCTCCACATGACCGGCTAGAGTCGCGTTGTTTGCCAGGATGACGCTGTTTCCTACGACGCAATCGTGCGCGACGTGGCAGTAGGCCATGATAAATGCGTTATCGCCGATACGCGTGATCCCGTCGCCTTTGTGCGTGCCCGAGTTTATCGTGCAAAACTCGCGGATAGTCGCGTTTTTACCGATGCGAACGCCCGTGTTTTCCTCGGCGCGGTAGCTCACGTCCTGCGGGATGTCGCCCACGATGGCATAGCTGTAAATTTTACCGCCCTCGCCGATATGCGTGTCGCCCACGATCCTAGCGCCTTGTTTTACGAGTACGCCGTCGCCTAGTACCGCGTCCTTGCTGACGTAGGCATAAGCCTCGATCGTTACGTCCTCGCCGATCTTCGCGCCGTCCTCGACGACGGCTTGCGGATGGATATTTCTCATTTTGGCTCGCTTACTTATCTACGATCATAGCTTTTAGCTCAGCCTCGCACGCTAGCGTGCCGTCCACGTAGGCTTCGCCTTTTAGTACCCAGATGTTACCTTTGTGTTTTAGTACTTCGAGGCGGTATTCGAGCCTGTCGCCGGGGCGTATCGGATGGCGAAATTTCGCTCCGTCGATGCTCATAAAATAAACGACTTTATTTTCGATACCCGCTTGATGCTCGTCGCTCATGCTCTTAAACGCGAGTACGCCGCCTGCTTGCGCCATACCCTCGATGATCATGACGCCCGGATATATCGGGTGGCCCGGGAAGTGCCCCTGAAATACGGGCTCGCCGATCGTTACGTTTTTGTACGCAACGATGTGTTTGGCGGGCTCAAGCTCGGTTACTCGGTCTATTAGCAGAAATGGATATCTGTGCGGGAGTATTTTTTGGATTTCAACGATGTCGATCACTTTAAACCTTGTGAGTAAAATTTAAAGCCGATTTTAGCCAAATTTTGCTAAGAAAAAGATTATTGATTTGGCCGGGGCAAAATTTAGCTGCCAAATTTTCCCGCCCGCCTTTTATCTCGAGTGCGCTAAATTTAGCTCAAATTTGCGCTACCAAAACCTCGCGACTATCGTTATAAAGCTCATCTTTAGCGTAGATTTCGTACCTGCCGGCGCGAATTTCATCCAGCACGATTATAGGATTTTGGCTAAATTCTCCGCACAGCTCGCGGCGGATTTCTAGCTCGCGCGAAACCTCGATAGGCCCTCGACACAGCTCGCTTACGCTAGCGAAATTTTCGCCCGAAAACTCGTTAAATTTGGCTAAATTTAGTAGCATCACGCCGTCTCGCAGCTCATCGCAAATTTGCGCCGCCTCGCTCACGCTAAATTTGACGTTTTCGCGCTTAAAATGCGAGTAGAGCAAAAAATACGACGGCACGACCGAGCCACCAAATTTGACGTAGGCGCGTAGCAGGCGGTAGTTTAGGAAGTACTTACGCGATAGATGAAACGTCGCGCCATTTTCCTCGTACTCACGCACATTTTCATAAAGCTCCAGCCGCTCCTCGATGCCTCCTGGCATCACGCGACCGCTAATCTCGCTCATCAGCTCGCTAAGCGGCAGTTTTTGCGCCTCGCGCTGCTTGCTAAGCCCGAAAATACAGCCGCAGTAGTTTTGATGATAGAGTTTATCTTTTTTAGCGAGCTCAAACTGCGCGTTCGTGCCGCCGCCAGCGCGGTAGTCCACGGCAAAGGTTTCAAGGCCGTATTCGCCAGCAGCCTTATTTAGCGCCGCTTCTAGCTGCGAGAAGTCCTTTTTCGGGCTCATCAGCAGCGTCGTGGTGATCGATTTTTCGCCTAGTTCGCGCGCTTTTTTAGCCGAATTTCCCACGCGAAAATCAAAACAATACGCACAGCGTTTGCCCTTTTCGGGCTCGTTTTCAAGGCCCCTTGCACCATCCAGCCACGCCTCGTATTCGTATTCGCCGCAGATGAGCTCGACACCTAGCTTTTCGCAGCTCCTTTTTACGTCACGAAACCTCATCATAAACTCGCTGTACGGGTGGATGTTGGGATCGTAAAAATAGCCGATGAGACGCTCGTGCGGGCGGTCGGCGCGCAGGCGTTGCAGGAAATAGTGGCTGTCGACGGAGCAGCAAATATGAACTAACATTTTACCTTTCTACGGCTTGTCTCGCGGCGCTATACGTCGTTGTCTTAAAATTTAGCTCGGTCATTACCCGCACGGTAACTCCCGTCGCAAAATTTTCAGCCGCCTAGTCTAGCCGTGCGATACTTCGCCTTTTTCGTTTAAATTCATGACAGTCGCGTGTCGCACTCTTGGTTAAAATACGCCTATTTCGTCTTGAATAATTTTTGCCGATTTTACTAAATTTAACTGCAAATTTCATTAAAGCTAGCAGCTTAAATTTAAAAATGCGCAGCGTGCTAAATTTTGACTAAACCAAATTTAGCGCCGTCAAGATGCAGGTCTCGGTGCGTAAAATTTCGAGTTAAATTTGCAAATTTGAGCGTAAAAAGTCAAGGCGAAGTATTTTGAGATGGATTTGAATGTTGTGCAGAAATTTTAAGTCAAGGCTAGACAAGTAGTCTGCCGCAGACTTAAAATTTCAAACTCATTCAAAGACGCTCAAAAGACGAGCCGCAAACCAGAATCAATCACTCAAAAATTCTATTATTTTCTCTTCACACTCCTCGACGCTGCCGCTAAATTTACTCTCAAACTGCGATCTGTTAAACGTCCGCTGACGCTTAGCCAGCTGCGCTGTATGCGTGCAGATGAGCTCCTCTAGCTCGGCCTGGGTTTTGATCTCGCCTCGCAAAAACTCTCCGCACTCTTTTAGTCCGACCGAGTTTAGCGGCTTTGGTCGCTGCAGATATCTCGCAAACAGCCCGCGCGCCTCGTCCAGCAAACCCTGTTCAAACATCGCTCGCGTGCGCTCTTTGATGCGTCCTCTCAGCTCGCCCCTATCCCAGCTAAGCTCGAAAATCGCCAAATTTGACGCGACGGGGGCTAGGGTATTTTCGCGAAGATACGAGCTTGGAGTCTCGCCGCGCCCGCTAGAGCGCAAAAAGGAGTGGATATCAAACCACTTTTGCAAGCGGTATGTATCGTTTGCGCTAAATTTGGCGGCAAATTCGGGATCGAGGCTAGAAACAAGCTCGTAAATTTGAGCGTTGCTTAGGCCGCTTTCTACGCGCTCAAATTTGGGCGTGAGACCCGATAGAAGCGCCTTTAGATAAAATCCGCTGCCGCCGGTTATAAATAAATTTTTGCCGTTTTTTTGCGCAAATTCGCGAGCCGTTTTATAAACCTCAAAAAACATACCGACGTCAAAATGCTCGTCAGGCATCAGCAAATTTACTCCAAAATGCGGCACTGAGGCTAGCTCGGCTGCGCTGGGCTTAGCGCTAGCGATATCGATAAATTTATAAACGCAAAGCGAATCAAGACTCAGAATCACTCCGTTAAATTCGCTTGCAAGCTTTAGCGCGAGCGCCGTTTTACCGCTGGCCGTGGTGCCGATGATGGCGAGTTCTTTCATAAAAATGCCTTAAAATTCGTGAATCTGCTCAAATTTTATCACAATTTACGCTTTTATAAGATAAAATAAAGCAAAAATTTCAGGAAGATTATGCAAAAATTTATAAATATTTTAAAAGATATTAACGAACTGATCGTCTTTAAGCACTCTGTTTTTGCGCTACCTTTTATCTTTACTGCGATGATAACGGCGAGCGCGCAGGTAAACGGCACGGCTTGGTTTGGCTGGAAGCTGCTTATTTTGGGCGTTCTTTGTGCAGTTTCGGCGCGAAATTTCGCGATGGCTTTTAACCGTTACAAGGATGAGGACATCGACAAACTAAACCCGCGCACGGCAAGTCGCCCGAGCGTAGACGGACGTATCGGCAGGACGAATCTGCAAATTTTTATCGCGGCAAACGCTGCCATATTCGTGCTCGTCGCCTATCTCGTAAACGAGCTTGCGTTTTGGCTGAGCTTTCCGATCCTGGCGGTGCTCGGTGGATATTCGCTTTTTAAGCGTTTTAGCGAGCTAGCGCATCTCATCCTGGGCCTCTGTCTAGGCCTTGCGCCCATCGCCGGAGCCGTAGCAGTCACCGGCGAGATACCGCTTTTTAGCGTGCTGCTCTGCCTTGGTGTGATGTTTTGGGTGGCGGGATTTGACCTGCTTTATTCGCTTCAGGATATCGAATTTGACCGCGAGCACGGGCTTTTTAGCATCCCTAGCGTTTACGGCGAAAAGGCTACGATGTTTATCTCGGCGATATTTCACGCCACGGCCGTGATATTTTGGTTGCTTTTTGCGTGGGCCGGGGGACTTGGCGCGGCGGCGTATGCGGGCATTTTGCTTTGCGGTGGCATCTTAGTTGCCGAACACCGCATCGTTAGGCGAGATTTTAGTAAGATCGACCGCGCGTTTTTCACGCTAAATGGCTATCTGGGCATACTTTTTTTCGTTTTCGTTTGGGCTAGCTTATGAGACTGGTTCCGGCAAATTTAGACATAGTTTTTGAGGAAATCGGCGAGCGTGAGAGCGTGTTTTTGCGTGAATTCTACAAACTAAGCGGCAACGAGGACGATCCGCTAGGAGCATGGA
>CAURRL010000020.1:0-10966 GCA_963526895.1 uncultured Campylobacter sp.
GGATATGGATAAGGCCATAGAGTTTTACAAACGCGGAGCGGCCCAAGGTAACGAATACGCCAAAAGTGCGCTAGAGAGGCTGCAGTAGCTAGTGCGCGACTGCCTGAGTTTTGACGATACTGACTTTATCCGTCTGGTAGCGCGACTCGGGCTAGCCGGGAGAGTAAATTTAGGCTCGCTTGAGCTCAAATTTTAGTTTTTAGTAAACCGGTCGATACTGGCGATCTGTTTACCGACTTCGCCTCTACCAAATCACTCAAATTTAGTTAAATTTAAAACCCAAGCCGAGTCAAATTTAATAGATAAAAAGCCCCGCGTCTTTTGCTTCGCCGACCTTGTCCGTTTTTACCCATGCCGCGATATAGATGAAAAACGAAGCCACGAGCAAAAAGAAACCAAATACCGCCAAAACACCGCTCGCCCACAGCAGCTCGCCTGCAAAAAACGTGCAAACGTAGACGCGAAAAAGCCCGTTTCTAGTTAGTCTCGCAAGCTCGAAAAAGACCCTCCCCCACACGAATGCGACGTAGCCCAGCAGCAGTAGCGCGATGACGGCGACAAGCTTAGCGAGCGGATGAGCCGCGTCCGCCATATAGGACGCCAGCGTCGCCGTGACGTGAGCGACGAACATCACAATCATCGCCTTGCCGTAGTTTACGTGCAGATCCTCGCTGTGAGCGAGCCCGGCGACTCCGCCTAGCGCCGCGTATGTTAGCAGTGCGGCTGCTATGACGGCGAGATTGTCCGCGATCTGCAGCGCCAGTCCCGAGTAGCTAGCGATAAAGTACGCATAGATCTTGATCACGGCCGGCACGATGCCCGATGCGATACCCAGCATCCTAGCCCGCTCAAACGCCGTACTCTCTTTTAGCGCAACCTTCGTCTCCTCGCTTCTGACGTCTTTCGTCGCGCGCTTTTCGCCCTCGTCTGCGATCACAAATACATCTCTCGCAAACGCCCCATCAGGCCGAAACGCCGCTCGCTCGCCGCCGCTAGGCCGCCCCGAGCGCACGTCCTCGAAGCTAAATTTATAGTATTTGCCGTCATCGCCGATTATCGTCGTTTCATTTATCGCTACGCCCTTCACCAACTCTCCTTTTGCGTTTTTGCCGCCCTGTTTTAGATTAGCCCGCTTGCTTGCGTTTTTAGGGTGCGGGTCAGCCGCCCGTCAAATTTGACGCCGTGCTCCCTAGTCCAGCCAAATTTTACGGTTTAGCCGCAGCTCCTCCACGATACGAAGGAAGCCGCCGATCTCGTCTTTGTAAAATCTATTTGCCCCTTTGCCCACGAGCGGACGGCGCAGATCAGGCTCGAAGTTATCGCGCCCCGTGCGGATCGCCATGCAGATTTTATCGCCGACTAGCACGATGTTTATCGGGCGGTGAAATCTCGTTTTTAGCAGTTTTAGATTTTCCATCAGGCTGGGCGTGAGCGCGTATCTAGCCTCAATCTGATCGGTCGTATAGACGCGAAATAGCCGCTCAAACTCCGCGTCATCCATCCTCGCGCGCTTGCCACCGTAGTCCTTAAAATCATCCGTCCCGCTGCAAATTTGAGTGACGCCCTTTAGCCGTTTAGGAAAATCCGCGACGAACAAAATCCCCGCAAAAAGCACTCTATGCGTCTTGTTTCCGTGTAGATCCTCTTTGATGCTTATCGCCTCTACGTCGCTAAATTTGACCCGCACGCCCTCTATCTGCCCGAAAATCAGGTCGTTGCCCGAGTACTTGTCGATGTCAAAGTCATAAATCATATAAAGATAATCGCTCTCTACGCAGTCGCCCGGATAATACGTGAGACCGCAGTCCTCCACGATGCTCCTCACGACCTTTCGCTTAAATTTAAACGTAAAACTATCGGTGAAAATACTCTCGAAAAAATAGTACATCGCAGCCCCGCAGACCACAAACGCGCCCGCGCTAAGAGCGGCGTTTTGCGCTGCTAGATAAAGTAGCCAAGCTAGTGCGGCGGCGACAAAGACGCAGGTGAGCTTTAGCCTAAAAAGCGAACGCAAGACCTTTTGCCGCTCAAGCTCTAGCAAGACCAGATCGTCCATTTTTGCTCCTATTTTTAATCTAACGCCGTTTTTATAAATTTGGCTATTTTACGGGCTTTCGTCTTTAAATTTGCGTTTTAAACCGCTTAAATTTAAGCTCTTTTTTGCGGGTGACGACGCTTCAAATTCGGATTAAATTTGCCGCTCAAATTTACCGCCCGCGCCGCTTTTTATATTCAAATTTGACGAGCCGACAAAGCCCGCTCGTGTTTTCAAGGACGCAGTTAAAGCGCTCAAATTTAACGTCAAATTGACGAAACGAGCGCAAATTTAGCGGTTAAAAAGCTCGTGCACGTCGTGCGGATCGTCTTGGCCTTTCGGCACCTCGAAAAACGCCGCCTTATGAAACCTCGCCCAGCTAGCGACGAGATTTGAGGGAAACATCTCCACGGCGTTGTTGTAATCAGTCACGGCGGCGTTGTAGGCGCGGCGCGCGGCGGAGATCTGCTCCTCGATCTCGTTTAGTGTCTTTTGCAGGTGCATGACGTTTTCGTTGGCTTTGAGCTCGGGGTAGTTCTCGACGACGACGTTGAGCTTCGAGATGAGGTTTGACAGCTCGCCGTTTAGCGCAAATCTCTGCTCGTCGCCTGCGGCCTTTTGGATACCGCTTCTAAGCGCGGAGATGTTTTCTAGCAGCTCGCGCTCGTGCGTGATGTACTGCTTGACGGTGGCGACGAGGTTTGGGATGAGGTCAAAGCGCCTTTTTAGCTGCGTATCGACGCCCGATCTGATGTTTGAGACTTGGTTGCGCTTACCAACCAGTGAGTTGTATACCGAGATGACGATGAGCGCGAGAACGGCGATGATGCCTAGGACGATGTACATTTTTGCTCCTTTTTTGGGTGTGATTATAGCTAAACGGGGCTAAAATTTGTAAATTTAGGCTTGATTTTGGGCTTTTAGGCGGCTGTTTGGTTGCTGCTACCGCGCATAATTTTTGATCGTTTGCGCAGCAGCAAAATCAATTTGCTTACTTTGGTTTATAGGCTTGTAAATTTAAACGTGAAAATGAAGCAAATTTGGCTCATTTTGCGCAAGATATTTTTAAAAAACTACAAAATTTCTCGTAAATGCTAGCAACCGGCTCGTTCGTGTAAACATCGTGCTGATGCTTAGATTTTCGTGCTTTGTAGTTTGCTTGAGGTGTGCTGTTTGGCGAGTTCATTTTGAAGATATATTTTTTCTTGCCGCTAGGGTTAAAAAGTCTAAATTTACGCACTCCTAGCTCCTTGCTGCACTTTATTTTCTATGATTTCTTGCATAAATTTTAGATATTTTTCCGGCGCTGCGAGCAAATTTTCTAGGCCTTCATACTAGATATTTTTTATATCAAAGATCTCCGTTACGCCGTTTTTCTAGCCGTTTATATCATAAATATAAATTCGCCAAACGTCTTTGCCGTGCACAAGAAATGCCAGATTTTTTATAAATTTCGCGGCGGGATTTTACGTATTTGCAGTCGAAATTTGCAACCGACTCGCCCAAACGCGCGTAAAAATCATCGCAAATTTTACGCGCGGAGCGTCCGTTTTGCTACGCTTCGTTTGGGGCGCGGTTATCTTGGAGTTAGCCGTAAATTTTCTTTAAATTCGCAAGATTTGCGCTCAAATTTAAAAGCATCATATCGGCTGTTACGAGCCTTGCCATTGCGGTGGCTACGACGCTGCCGCGCACCCCGATACACGGGTCATGCCGTCCGCGCAGCTCGCAGATGACGTCCTCGCCGCGCACGTTTTGCGTCGGCTGGGATAAAAATATCGACGGAGTCGGCTTAAAATGCGTTTTTATCACGACCTCTTGTCCGCTCGTCATGCCGCCCAGCGTTCCGCCAGCGTGATTTGAGGCAAAACCGAATTTATCGTTCAAATTTGAGTCGCGGCAAGCCTCGCCGTCCGCCTCGCCTTTGTATTCGTCAAATTTGCCGCCGTTTAAATTTGATAGCTTTTCCGCGCCGTCAAGAGTGGAGTTATCCATGCCCAAATTTACGCCCGCACACGCCGCGCTCATCGAGTCGTTATTTTGGCCGCCGCGCATCTTGCTAGCACTCACGCCTTCGCCGATCTCTACGGCTTTGACTCCGTTTATGCCCATCATTGCAGCCGCGATGGCCGCGTCAAATTTATAGTATAGCCCCTCGCCAAGCCCCGCTGGAACGCCGCGGATAACCGTGACGACGCTAGCTCCGATGCTGTCGTGATCACGCTTGGCTTTTAGGATTTCTTCTTTCATCGCTTCTTCGTTGCCTAGCGAAAATATCTCCGAGCGCGCCGCGAGATCAAAGTCTAACCGCTCGCCGCACGAAATTTCGCCCACGCTAGCCACGCCGCTTTGCACGCTGACGCCAAACTCGCCCAGCAAAATTTGAGCTATCGCACCGCCCGCCACGCGCACGGCCGTCTCTCTAGCCGAGCTGCGTCCGCCGCCTCGGTGGTCGCGGATGCCGTATTTGCGGTAGTAGGCGTAGTCGGCGTGCCCGGGACGAAAGAGCTCGCGTAAATTTTCATAATCGCCCGATTTTTGATTTTCGTTTCGGATGATAAAGCCGATCGGGGTGCCCGTGCTGACACCTTCAAACACGCCGCTTAAAATCTCCACACAGTCGCCCTCATTCCTTGCCGTGGCAAATTTCGAGGTGCCCGGCTTTCGCTTATCAAGCTCGCTTTGGATAAAATTTAAATCGATACGCACGCCTGCGGGAAAGCCGTCTAGCACGCCGCCGATCGCCGCTGCATGACTCTCGCCAAACGTCGTTAGCATCAGTTTGCGTCCAAAGGTGTTCACTTGCCCTCTCCCAAAATCTCAAGCGCGGTTTTAGCTGCTTTTTGCTCGGCTTCTTTTTTGCTTTTGCCCGCAGCTCGCGAGATCTCGCGCTCGTTTAGCATCAGCGCGATCTCAAATTCCTTCTTGTGATCGGGACCTTTTGAGCCCACCAGCACGTATTTTGGTATCTCGGCGAAGCGCGCTTGAGTGAGCTCTTGCAGTGCGGTTTTATAGTCTTTTACCATGCGGTCGAAATTTATATCGGGGTAGCATCTCTCAAAGGCCTTTAGGCTAGCTGCGCGCACGGCGTCAAAGCCGCTTTCTAGGTAGATCGCGCCCATTAACGCCTCAAATGCGTCCGATAAGATCGATGCTTTTGCCCGTCCGCCGTTGTGCTCCTCGGCCGGCGAGATATTGATGAGTTGGCCCAAATTTAGATATTTGGCGAGTTCGGCGAAGCTTTTTTCGTTTACGAGCGCGGCGCGTAGTTTGCTTAGATCGCCTTCGCTTAGGCGCGAAAATTTGTGAAAAAGATAATCCCCGATCACCAGATCCATCACCGCGTCGCCCAAAAATTCGAGCCTCTCGTTGTTCGCGCTGCCTTTTACGCTTTTGTGCGTGAGCGCGGTTTTTAGCAGCTTTTCATCTTTAAATTTATATCCTAATTTCTCTTCCAAATTTCGCATTATTCGCCTTTTAAGCTATTTTTTATCTTTACGGCTTGTTCGCGCGCCATCTCGTCGCAAAGCTCGTTTTGCGGGTGCCCGGCGTGACCTTTGACCCAGATTGCCTCGACCTCGTGCGGCTCGCTAGCAGCCAGATACTCCTGCCACAGCGGGACGTTTTTTACGTTTTTAAAGCTTTTCTTTACCCAGCCCTCTAGCCACGCATTTACGGCGTTTGCGACGTATGAGCTATCTGTGTAGAGCCTCACGCGGCAGGGCTGCTTTAGCGCTTTTAGCCCCTCGATCGCAGCGCGTAGTTCCATTTGATTGTTCGTCGTGTGCGCCTCGCCGCCGCTTGCCGTTTTTTTGTGCTCGCCGTACTCTAGGATGTACGCCCAGCCGCCAGGCCCTGGGTTGTCCAGACACGAGCCGTCGCTAAAAAGGCATACTGTTTTCATCGGATTTTTCCGTGATGTGAGGCAAAATTTGCACGCTGCCTAGCTCGCTACACATCGGACAGCGGTAAAAATGCATCGGAAAGGCGTTTTTGCAGCTCTTGCAAACGTAGTTAAAGCTAAGTGTGGCCTTGTCGTAATTTGCCGCTTTTAGTTTCTTTAAAACCTCTAGCTCAAAGCCCAGCGGTGCGCCATCCTCGTCACTCATGCCTTTGACGAAAAATAGACTCTTATACTCGGGATCGGTTAAATTTACGGGCGAGTTTTGATAATAAACCAAATCCAAAACATCCTCAAGCGGCGGGAAATCGGCAAAGTCTTTAAGAGCCGAGCCGCTTAAATTTAACCTCTCCATCGCCATACGCCGCACTAGCGCAAATTCATCTTTTAGCGTTAAAATTTCGCCGATCTTAGCGGTTTCGTCCTTACTTTTATCCGCTAAAATTTGCAGCGCCTTTATGTAGGCCGTCTGCGCTCTCACGTCGCTACCAAGCTCCTGCAAAGCGTCCAAAGCCTGCAGCGCGCCATCGTAGTCTTTTAGTTTTTCGAAAATTATCGTTAGAGATTTTAGCGCGATTTGATTTCGCGGGGAGATCTTTAGCGCCTCTAAAAACACGCTTTTTGCGCGCTCGAGAAAGCCCGCCTTAAAATAAGTCTGCCCAAGATCGGTGAAAATTTGCTCCTTTGCCGCTCGGTTTTTAGCCCGCTCTAAAGCTACGGCATAGACGTTGATAGCTTTTTCAAAATACCCGCTTTTTGAAAACGTCCCCGCCAAAAAACACATCGTAGCCGTATCTGCGCCCGAGTTTATCAAAAGCTGCTTGTTTTCGTCGCTCAGGCCTTGAGATTTGCCAAATTTTTTCAAAAACCCCGCGATCTCCGCCTTTTCATCCTTGCTCTTAAAAACGCCCCATGCGTAGCTAAAAACGGCGATCACGAGCACCGCGGCGACTAGCACCACGAGACCGAAAATCGGGTCTCTAAATTCGATAAAAAATATATCCAAAATGCCGCTTTCTAAAGTCAAATTTAACGCCGATTATAGCAAAACGATTGTATAATCTCGCTTATGATCGATCCAAAATCAATAGAAAGACTAAAAGCGCAAACCGATATCGTCGATGTCGTCGGGCACTATCTGCCGCTAAAAAAAAGCGGCGCGAACTTCGTGTGCGTATGCCCGTTTCACGACGATAAAAACCCGAGCATGAGCGTGAGCCCGTCGCGCGGGATATTTCACTGCTTTTCGTGCAAAGCCGGCGGCGACGCGATCAAATTCGTGATGGACTACGAAAAGCTAAGCTACCCCGAAGCCGTCGAAAAGATCGCAGGGCTGCAAAATTTCACGCTAAACTACGTGCGCGGCGGCGAAGCGGCGAAAGAAAACAAGCACATCCTAGAAAACGCAAACGCCTTTTACCGCTCGCTGCTCTATAAAACTCCCGCGGCCGTCGAGTACCTGTACTCGCGCGGCATAACCGATGAGCTGATAGATAAATTTGAGCTAGGCTTTGCGCCTGAGAGCGCACAGACGATAAGGCTGCTGCAAAACGAGCAAATAGAACCCAAAGAAGCCCTAGAAGTCGGCATCGTAAAGCAAAACGAAAACGGCATTTACGCGAGTTTCATAAACCGCATCACCTTTCCTATCTACACGCATGCGGGGCGGCTGGTGGGATTTGGCGGACGCACGATCAGTGGCAACCCCGCTAAATACGTAAATTCGCCCCAGTCTGCGGTCTTTGATAAATCAACGCTTTTTTACGGCTATCACCTGGCAAAGCGCGAAATTTTCACCAAAAATCAGATCATCATCACCGAAGGCTACATGGACGTCATTATGCTGCACAAGGCGGGCTTTAATAACGTCGTAGCGGTGCTGGGAACCGCGCTCACGACCAAGCACCTGCCGCTTTTAAAGCGCGGCGAGATTAGCGTTATTTTATGCTTTGACGGCGACGACGCGGGCATAAACGCCGCGACGAAGTCCGCTCTGCTGCTCGCGCAAAACGAAATCGACGGTAGCGTCGTCATCATAGAAGGCGGCGCAGATCCGGCCGATATGGTCGTAGCGGGCAAGATAGAGTATCTGCGGCAAATTTTTGAAAGCGGTACGGAGATCGGCGAATTTTACATCAGGCATTTAGCCAGCGGCTTTGACCTCTCGCGCCCCGTACAAAAGCAAAAAGCGCTAGAAGCGATCCAGGCCTTTACCGCGAGCTTAAAGCCCATCGTCGCAAACTCCTACGCGCCGCTCGTGGCTAAAATTTTAAATATAGCCGAGGGGTCGTTTTGGCTAACTAGAGGCGCAAATACGCAAGCCGCTCAGGAGCGCATGCAAGCCTACGAAATGCAAAATTTGGGCAAAAATCAGCGCGGACAAAAAGACCAGCTCGAGCTTCAAATTTTAAAAACAATGGTCGAAAACGAAAGTCTAAAAAGCATCGTTTTGGAAAATTTAAAGCCCGAGTATTTCGTCCGCCACAGAGATATTTTCGAGGCCGTAGCGCAGGGGGTCAGCGCGGACGATCCCGCTGTGCGCGAGCTGATGTTTGAGAACTACGACGCCTTTACCGACGAGGAGAAAATTTTTGAAGCCGTGAATGTTTTTAAAACGAGATTTTATAAAAATATGTACAAAAAGTATTCGGCGGCGAAAATCCCTCTAGAGGAAAAGGCGCCCATACTCAAAAAAATTGATAAAATTTTAAAGGAGATCAATAAAAAATGAAAGCGTTAGTTTTATTTAGCGGCGGGCTGGACAGCATGATCGCCATCAGGCTACTGACCGATCAGGGCATCGATGTCACTGCGATCCACATCGACATTGGCTTTAGCGGCGACGAGAAAAAGGCGGAAATTTTACGCCGCCGCGCGAACGAAGCCGGAGCCGAGCTTAAAATAATCGATATCAGAAACGAATACCTGCGCGATGTGCTTTTTACGCCAAAGCACGGTTATGGCAAGCACTTTAACCCATGCATCGACTGCCACGGATATATGTTTAAAACCGCGCTTGCGATGATGCGCTCTGAGGGTGCAGACTTTATCGCGACGGGTGAAGTGATCGGCCAGCGTCCGATGAGTCAGAGACGCGACGCGATGTTGCGAGTCAAAAATGCGGCGGGCGACGAGGAGGATCTCATCCTGCGTCCGATGTCTGCGCAGCTGATGAAGCCCACAAAACCGGAGCGCGAGGGCTGGGTCGATCGCATCAAGTTGCTCGCCATCAGCGGACGCGACCGCAAGAGACAGCTCGCGCTCGCGAAGGAATTTGGCTTTAGCGAGTACGAGACGCCCGGCGGCGGGTGCCTGCTCACGATCGAGAGCTTTGCGAATAAAATCAAAGATTTTATCAAATTTGACCCTAAGATGACGAGCGCTGATATGCAGCTACTGCGCCTCGGACGACATCTGCGCCTAACAAACGGCACCAAAATGGTCATCGGCCGCGATGAAAACGACAACGCCAAACTGCTAGCTCTAAATAATCCGAAATTTACGCAGATCAAATTTGAGGGCGATATCGTGGGCGCGACTAGTCTCGTGGATGCTAAATTCAACGAAGCCGACCTCGAGTTTGCCGTGCGGCTGGCGCTTGCCTACACTAGAGCGGATAAAGATACAGCGGTGCTGGCTAAGGTTGGCGAGTGCGAGATTTGCGTGAAACCGTTTGAGAGCAAGCAGGCTGCGCAGGAGTTTTTCGTTAGTTAAATTTACCTTAAAAAGCTCGCCGCTAAATAAATTGACGCCGAATTTGAGATTGCTTTCACAGTAAATTTTGATGGCTAAAATTTAGCGATATATCCTTTGCCATCTCAAATTTGGATTTGCTAGCGAGCTAAATTTGGCACCAATTTCTGGCTACTTTGGGCTTAAATTTGCTTGATTTGCTAAAGCCCAAGCTTCAAATTTAGACTGACTGGCAACTAAATTTCGCCCTTTTTGTACGTATAATTAGTCGGTAAATTTTGCTATCTTTTGTAAATTTACCAAAGCACGCCGACTGCGCTAGAACTCTGCGCAATTTGATAAAATTTGCAGTAAATACCGTCGCTTTTATGTAGATTAATCCCAAATTTGAAATTCAAGTCCTTTGTTTTATGCCGAAAATGTCGTAAAAAGCTCAAATTTTGGTTTATAGCTCAACGCGCCAAAATCAAAATGATTTTGGATTTTATTTTATTTTGATATATTTTAAGTATAATTCTCATTTTAATATAATAATGAGAGTTTTTGCGATGGATTATCAAGGATTATTTTTATTGGTGCAGTTTTTAAACGAGAGAAAAAAGGCAAGTCGTAAAGAAGTAGCGGAGTTTTTATCGCGCGAGACGGGTGCGAGCCAGAGTAAAACGGACGCGCTTTTAAGCGCTATAGCAAATAGCTCCAAAATTCAAGCTTTGCCGCAAGAAAAAAGGATCGTTTTAAAGACTTCGCGCGGGATTTACGAGATAAGCAAAGTCGGCGAAAAACTCTTAAAAAGCAAAAACGCTCGGCAACATTTTGAAGCTTGGATCGACGACGTTTACGGCGAAACCAAGACGCAAAAACCGCAAAATTTACCCGTCTCAAAAACGAAAAAATACCTAAAAACCATAACCGCTCTCGTCGTCCACGAGATAAAGGACAAAATGATCGGCGAAGCAATCAAAAAGCCGATAGAAGCGATAAAATCGCTCGCTCTAAAGCTCATGAAAAAGCATAAATATCTAGGCAAATTTTATGCTTTTAGACACGTTTTTTTGGCGCTTTTGGCCGCCAAGATCGCGTTTGACGTCGTTAAATTCTTTAAAAATCGCAAGCTAGAAAAACTGCTTGCGAGCAGCTGATTTACTCAAATTTGATTAAAAAGTTTAAATAGAACGCACGATAGATGATTGTAAAATGTGATTTCTTGAAGTTAGATGCGCGGACCGCGATAAACTACTTATCGCATAAAAACTAAAAACTCATTTTATATCAAAAAAATCATTCGTCAAACAGTCCGCGCTCAAAGCTTTTTACGCGAAAGCTGCGCCTTTGCAGCG
>CAURRL010000021.1:0-10586 GCA_963526895.1 uncultured Campylobacter sp.
CTTTATCTCCCAGCTTTGAAGCGGCTTGTTCGTGAGCCAAAATTGATCCCCAAATGCCCTTTTGTCGCCGCCTCTGCTAAAATGGCGCAGATTTACGATGCTTTTGATACCCAGCTCGTGCAGCTTTGCAGCGTCGCTCCCGTCAAGTTGAGCGCTGCGAAACAGCAGCTCGTCCACGCGGTAAAAATTTTTCGCTTCGTCGATAAGGGTTGCTTTTTGCGATGAGTTTGTGCCGCGCGGCGCGGTATCTGCGTTTTTAAAATGCACGTCTTGAAATTTGGCACCTTTTGCGTCCGCGAGATTTTGCTCTGCGCCGCTCGTTGTTTTGGAATTTATAGAATTAGCTTCTGTCGCGAGCTCCGCATTTACGCCGGTTGCAAAGAAAAGCGCAGCTACTAACGCAAGGGTTTTAAATTTCAAATTTCATCCTTTAAATTTGGCTAAATTTTATGATTTTTGTAAAATTTGACGCCAGATTAGTCAAAATACAAAATGGCAAGCGCGCCTAAATTTAGCGTAAAATTTAAGCGTCAAATACGCCCAAATCCGCCGCCAAATTTCGCCGCAAGCCCGCAAGCCGCGCCGTAAAAATCAAAATTTCGTTTTAAATTTCCCCGTTCCCGCCCTGGGTATCGCTAGATCAGCATTGGGTAGTTACATTGCGTAGTCACATTGCCCCTGTAAATTTACTGAAAATAAATCGTAAAAGAGGTGCGTCCGTTTCCGCGAGCGCTAGAGTTCCGTTGCAGGGAAGGTTTTCATGCTCGCCTCTTGCGATACTTACCCGAAATTTTAATTTTCACGAAATTCGCTCGAATTTCGCCGCTAAATTTTACGCTTTAGTCGATCAGATCTGTCTGCCAGTTCGCGCCTTGCAGCGTCGTGTCAAGCTGCCTGATCTGCTTTGCTAGCTCGTCCACCTGCTTTTGTAGCGCCGCGACATCGACTGTGCTTAGGATTTTAATCTCGCTGCGCGAATAAATTTCCACTTTTTGCGCAGAAGCTTGCGCGAAAGCCCGCAGCGCGCCCGCTTTTAGCGTGAGTACGTCGCGCTTGGCGATTAGCTCGGTGAGACTCTTGCCGTCCGCTTTTGCGGTGCAGTTGGTTAAATTTATCCGAACGATTAGCCGCTCAAGCTCGCTTGTGAGCGCGTCTAGCTCGGCTAGCAGCGCCTTTGGCTCTTCGCTTGGTTTCTCGCCCTCTTGCACCTTCGCGTTATCTGCGAGCCTTGATTTTAGCTGCTCGATGCGTTTTTGTATATCCGCGCGCAGTATCAGCGCCTCGGCTAGTTTCATTTTCATCCTTTTAAATTTATTTGCCGCTATTTAGCTGCCGATCTTGTCCGTAGTGCGGCGAATACGGGCCGTAGAGCAAGCAGTCACGGCAGTCGGTGCTAAACAAAATCGCGTCCGCACGCGCCGAGAGATCAAAGCTCGCGTCCGAAACCGAGTCGGCGATCTGTTTAACTAGTGCGGAGACTAGCATACCGATGAGATCGCCTCCGCCTCCGCCCGAGTCGTTTGCCGCGGTGGCGCTCTTTTGCCAGAGTACGGCACCGGTGTTTAGATCGACTAGAGTCGCCGCTACGCTCACGCGTGTGACGCTGTTAATTAGCATATACGAGGTGCCGTAGTCCGCGACGTTTAGATACAGCGCGGCATCGGCGCCAAATATCTGCTTTAGCTTGTACGTGGAGACTTGTGCGATCTCTGCGGCGTCATAGATGCCGTTGTTTTTGAAGGTCTCGTTTACGAGTGCGGGCGAAAATACGTAATATCCCGCCTCGCTAAGCGGATAGAGCGCGTTTGCCAGCACCGCTGCAGAGGCCTTTATCTCAGACGAGTCGCTGGTTGGCATCACGACTACGATCGAGCGAGGCTTGGTCTGTAAAAACGCCGAGTAGTCGTAGATCCGCGGCTGCGAGCCGGCGCACGCGCCCAGAAATATCACCACAAACGCGCAAAGAAGCGCCGATTTTATTTTATTTTTCATTTTGGCTTCCTTTTGCGGTTTTGCTCGTTTTGGCAGGCTTTGTTTGCTTGTTTTTCAAATTTTGCTTGCTCGTTTGCTCGCCTAAATTTGAGCTTTTGTCATTTAAATTTGACTCGCTCGCGCCTGCTTTTTCCTGCGACTTTGAGCCTAAATTTGCATCTTTAGTGTTTAAATTTGCCGCCGATTTGCCCGCTGCACCTGCCGTTTTACCGTTTTGATTTAGCAAAAACATCGCGTAGTCGCGCGACTCAGGATAGAGCTCGGCTTCTTTTTCGACGTAGGCTTTAAATTTCGCCCCGTTTCCTTGCGAAAGATAGAGCAAACCTAGATGCGCGTGGAGTCCGGGCGGGACTTTGGCGGCTCTTTGATAGGCTTTTTGCAAACTCTCCTCGAGTGCGGCGATCTGCGCGCCCGCGTCGCCCTCTTCGGTTAGATACTCGTAGACCGAGCCCGTATAGGCGCCGTCCCAGTAGTATAGCTGCCTAGGCGAGTCGTCCGCGCAGCCAGATAGTAGCATGGCAGCGGCGGAGGCGAGCGCGAAATTGGCTAGAGTTTTAAAGCGCAAAATTTATCCTTATTTCGCGTTAAAAGCGCCGCTTTCAAGCCCGCGCGTTAGGTTGTTTACGGCCTCGATGATGGCTAGGCTTAGCACCTTGCCGTTTAGCGTCGAATCATACCCAGCGCTTCCGCCAAAGCCTAGCACCTCGCGGTTTGAGAGCTCGTACTCGCCGGCACCTTGAGTAGAGTAGATCACCTCGGAGTTTTTCACGTCTACGACGTTAAGATTTACTTTCGCGTAGGCGGTTTGCGTTTTGCCTTTGCCAAGTATCCCAAAAAGCTGGTGATCGCCCGTAGTTTTACGGCCAAACTCCGTCACGTCGCCCGTGATGACGTATCTTGCGCCCTTGATGTTTTGCGCCTCTTTGTTTAGCGCGCTTTCTTCTTTGATGGCGCGCATGTTGCTGCGGTCAAGTACCGAAAAGCGACCGCTTTGTTGTAAATTTGAGATGAGGATGGTTTGCGCTTGGTTGCCTAGTCTATCCTCGCCGTCTGAAAATACGCCGTTTTGGTATGATGACTGGTTGCTAAAGCGGCCGATAGAAACGGCGATCTTTTGTCCTTGATAGGCGACGCTTGGAGTTTGAACTTTTGGCGTTTCGACTACGCGAGAGCTCTCCGTCGCGCAGCCTGTTATCAGCATCGCGGCGCACGCGGCTAGTAAAAATTTTACGTTCGTTTTCATATCGCTCCTTTAAATTTTGATTTGCGTTATTATCTTACTATTTTTAGCTTAAAAATTTTTAACTCGCCCAAAAATTTGAATCGCTGCGTTCGTGGATCAAATTTGACTATAAAATTTCCGCCTCTTTGCTTGCGTTTACCGAGCTTAGCGCGATGCGGTCGCCCGGTTTTAGCTCGCTTAGATTTACGGTTTTGCCCTCTTTTTGCACTCGGACGAAATTTGAAATCTGCGCGAAAAAGGACTCTTGCTGCGCGTATGCGGCGCGGGCGAGCTTGAGCGCGTTTTCAAATTTGAGCAGTTTGGTTTGCGCGGCGGCGTCTAAAGCCTGCCGTAAATTTAGCAAAATTTGCTCCTTACGAGCGATTTTTTGCGTGAGGCTCGCCTGAGAAAATCTTGCTCTCATCATCGCCAGAGCGTTAAATTTACGCTCCCAAACGCGCATAAAAGCCGCGTCCGCCGCCTCGCTTAGCCTATCTATGCTTTGCATTAGCTCGCCCGTATCAGGCAGTAGCGCAGCCATCGCCGCGCTTGGTGTCGGGGCGCGAAAATCAGCCGCAAAGTCGCTGATCACGTAATCAATCTCGTGCCCGACGGCCGATATCACGGGCGTGCGCGCCGCGTAGATCTCTCGGGCTAAATTTTCGTCGTTAAAGCACCACAGATCCTCTCTGCTACCGCCTCCTCGCGCCAGCACGATCGCGTCAGCTCCGCTTGCGTCGGCTTTTTTTAGCGCGCGTATGAGCGAGGCGGGCGCGGCTTCGCCCTGCGTTAGCGAGTCAAAAACTAAAATTTCCGATAGCGCCCAGCGCTGCGAAGCGATACGCAGCATGTCTTGCAACGCGGCTGATGTTTTTGAAGTGACGAGCGCGATCTTGCGGGGAAATTTAGGCAGCGGTTTTTTGCGCGAGATATCAAAAAGCCCTTCGCTCTCAAGTCTGGCTTTTAGCTGTTTAAATGCAAGCTCTAGCTCGCCTTCGCCGCTTGGGCGTATGAGAGTTGCGATAAACTGATAGCTGCCGCTTGGCGAGTAGAGCGAAATTTTGCCGTAGAGAGCGACTTTCATACCGTCTGCGACGTCAAATTTGAGCTTGGCGGCGTTAAATTTATAAATGACTGCCGAGATCGCGGCCTTTTCGTCTTTTAGCGTGAAGTACCAGTGGCCAGAGCCGTGTTTGACGAGCCGTGAGATCTCGCCCTCTACCTCGACGTACGAAAACGTCGTCTCAAGCAGAGTTTTGGCCTGCTCGTTTAGCTCGCTGACGCTTAGCACTCACGGGCCTTTTGCGCGATGAAAAGGGTAGAAATATCCATCGAAAAGCTCTTGCAAAGGCGCATTTCAAAGCCCGCGCTAGCGAGCTCCTCGGCAAAGCTAGCCGCGTCTAAAAAGCCCTCGATCGAGTTTGGCAGGTACTCGTAGGCTTCTTGGTTTTTGGAGATAAAGCCGCCTATTTTAGGCAAAATTTTACTTAGATAAAAGTCGCGAGCGCCAGTTAAAATCCCGCTTTTTTTGCGCTTAGTAAATTCTAGCACCACGGCGTATCCGCCTATTTTTAGCACTCTATTAAACTCTCTTAGCGCGGCCTCTCTTTCGACCACGTTTCTGATGCCGTAGCTGATGCTAAGAACGTCCACCGAGCCGCTATCAAGCGTCGTTTGCGTCGCTAGCGCCTCGATAAATTTAAACTCTGGAAATTTTTGTTTGGCGACTGCGAGCATGCCGCTTGAGGGATCGACGCCGATTAGATTTTTGATTTTTGCGTTAAACTCGCTCGCCGTCTTTTGCCAAAAGCCCATCATATCGCCCGTGCCGCATGCGACATCGACGATATTTACGCTTGAGTCTTTGAAATTTGACAGAACCGTTTTGCACGCGATCTTGCGCCAGCTCACGTCCGCACCCATGCTCAGCACGCGGTTTGCCAGATCGTAGGTGGGCGCGATGTCGTTAAACATCTGAACTATTTTTTCTTGTTTTTCCATTTTTTCTCTTTAGATATAGTAGATTTTTAAGCCGCGCGAAAGCTTTGTGAAGCTTTTTAAAATTTTAGGCTTTGAGTCTAAAATTTCGCTTCGCAGCTCGTAGATTTTTTTGTAAATTTTAGCTTGGAGTTTGTCTATTCGCTTTTGTTCGGCGCCGCTTTTTACGTGCGCTAGCAGGCCTAGCCATATGTCGGCGTCTTGTAGCGAGCCAAATGTTTCTTGTAAAATTTTGCTCTTTTTAAAGCATTTTTTAGCTGCGGCAAAACCAAAGACGCCGCCAAAAATCTCGCTTAGATACCTTAGCCTTTTTATCTCGATGCGGCACTTGTGAAACTGGGCGCTTTCGGTGGTTTGGCTCAAATTTGAGAGAGATTTTTTGAAGCGTAAAATTTGAGCTCGCATGGATTTTGCGGCGAGTTTTTTTATCGGCGCGTCTCCTAGCTCGCCTTTAAAAAAGTCGCTTCCCTCGCGTAAAAATACCTCCCAGTCGCGCAAAATTTCGTTCGCTTCGTCGCTTTGTAGCTCTGCCTGGACGCTTTGGGCTAGGGTTTTGCTTAAATTTTCTAGCTCGCTAGCTAGCGCCTCAAAGCCTTTTTGTTTTTGCAAAAAATCGCAAAATACGTCTATATCGCGCTTTTGGTTGGTTAGCTCGGCTAGTTTTTTAAAATTTAGCAGAAAATAGCAAGCTGTTTTTCGGTCAAAAACGGGAGTGAAAATTTTAAGTAGCGAGCGCGTTTTGCGCAGATTTACGCGGATTTGGTGTAGTGCCTCGGCATCGCTAGAGTTTGCGTATTCGCTCAGGTATTTGTTTAGCGCCATAAAAATCTGAAAAAATACCGTCCGCATCGCGTCCATCGCGCCGATGTAGCTTGGTAAATTTAGCTCCAGCTCGGGGCTGTTTTGTAAAATTTCAATGCTCTTTTGCGCGTCAAATTCGCCCTGCGGCAGGCCAAAAAGCGCTAAATTTTTATTTTTATAGCGTTCGTCTTCCGTGACTTCGCTGATTACGTGCGCGGCGATAAAATCAGGCAGGCTAAACTCCGCGGCCTCGCGCTCGCTTGCAAACTCGGCCTCAAAAGTAACAAGCCCCTCTAAAGCGCCGTGAAAAATATCGACGTTGCAGGCAATGCCGTCAAGCCGAAATAGAAATCTCGTCTTTTTTATCGGAGTGGCGACCGCGTTTTTTAGGGCTTTTTTAAAGCTTTTGGCGTCAGTTTCGCTCTCGTTTTCCTCGCGCGCTAGACCGACGCCTGATTTTTGCGTGATCGTAAAAACGCCCGAAGCCTCGCGAAATCTAATCTCCTCAAGCGGAGTGATTTTGACGTAAATTTGCGTCACATCTTTTTGCTGGACGTCGATGTCGCGGGCTTTTAGCTCGTTTATGACGGCGGCGTCACGCAGGATAAATTTACGCTCGATCTCTATCAAATTTCGCTCCTTAATATGAAAAATTGTATCAAAAGGTAGCTTAAAGTGTAAAATTTGCGTCCTTTTGCCGTCACCCTTGCGACGCAAAATGATTTTTTAACGCAAATAACGCTAAAATCAGCTCAAATTTGAAAGGAGTTTGGATGAATAGAAAGCTAAATTTTAGCGCGGGCCCTTCGGCTCTGCCTCTTAGCGTGCTTGAGCGCGCGCAAAACGAGCTCACCGACTATCAGGGCAAGGGCTTTTCGATAATGGAAATCAGCCACCGAAGCAAGATTTTTGAAGAGGTGCACTACGGCGCGATGGCCAAGGCGCGCGAGCTATACGGCATCGGCGAAGAGTATGATGTACTATTTTTGCAAGGCGGCGCGCATTTGCAGTTTGCGATGATACCGCTAAATTTAGCCGCCAAAGGCGTCGCGCAGTATGCCGACACGGGCGTCTGGACGAGCAAGGCGATCAAAGAGGCCGCAAATGTGGGTATCGCCTACGAAGTGGTCGCCAGCAGCAAGGAAACCTCCTACGACCGCATCCCTGAGGTTAAATTTAGTGATGACGCCACATACGGCTATCTCTGCACGAACAACACCATCTACGGCACGCAGTACCGCGAGCTGCCTCGTTCCAAAGCTCCACTAGTAGTCGATGCGTCTAGCGATTTTTTCTCGCGGCCGGTTGATTTCACGGACGTGGGGCTGCTATACGGCGGCGCGCAGAAAAATGCCGGCCCAAGCGGCGTAACCGTCGTCATCATCCGCAAAGATATGCTGGAGCGAGCCTGCATGCAGCGCACTCCGACGATGCTTCGCTACGATACGCACGCGTCGGCCGCGTCGCTATATAACACGCCTCCGACCTTTGGCATATATCTGCTAAATTTGACGCTGGGCTGGGTGCAAGAGCAGGGCGGTCTAGTGGGCGTAAACCGGATCAACGAGCAAAAGGCGGCGCTGCTTTACGGTGCGATAGATGGTTCTGGCGGCTTTTACAAAGGTCACGCGCAAAAAGATAGCCGCTCGCTGATGAACGTTAGCTTTACCATCGCAAACCGCGAGCTGGAGGCGGCCTTTATCGCCGAGTCCGAAAATGCGGGCATGTTGGGTCTAAAAGGGCACCGTCACGTAGGCGGCATCAGAGCCTCTATCTACAACGCCGTGAGTATCGAAAACGTGCGAACTTTGGCTGAGTTTATGAAAGAATTTGCAAGGAAAAACGGGTAAATTTGACTAGACGCGCCGCGCGAATTTGGATTTGTTTCGGGTAAATTTAAACTCGAGGCTTAATTCGGCGGTGCGTCAAATTTCGCTTTTACTCAAATTTAAGCGGCTTTGGCTTAAGGGCGGTCGCTTAAATTTGCTTCGGTTTTGCGGCGAGCTAATCTAAATTTGCCGAGTTAAATTTAGCTCTCTTTCGCCTTTTGTTATCCATTTTAAATTTAACTGCGTGAAGCGAAATTTGGATAAAATTTGAGAAACTACGACGAAAATCCGATAATCATAAACGATTACGGCGCGCTGTTTTTGGCGGGATGGTATATTATTCTTTTCTCGATTCTCGGTTTTGGATTTGCTTTTAGCGACTATGACTATGGGCTTTTACACCGCATTTATCTTATTGCTTTGCCCGCATATCTTGTATTATTCGCCCTGCACAATACTTATATTTTCGCGCCGCGAGTTTTTAAACAAAAACCGAGCTTTTTTAGATTTTCTAGCGAGCAAATTTATCATATAGAGTATGTCTACGTAAACAAGGTAGAGAGCGAGGAGAAGATTGCGTTCGTCAAAGACGTAGAAAAGGTCTATTTTTGCGTTATTAGCAAACTTGATAGGAGATACGGCAGGTTCCACTTTTTTACACCGTATCAGCTCTATAAAAAGTCCTCTATCGGTGTGCATTTTAATAAAACGAAAGACTTTATAAGATATCTTTTGGTTTATTTGATATTTGCGCTACCGTTTAAAATCTATAAACTCAAAAAATCCGGCGAACCGCTATGGCTACTGCGTAAAAATTTCGTCATCAGAATGAAAAATAGAAATTATTTTTTGGTAAATTGCTATAGCAGAGATGATTATTTTGAGTTGTTGCGGTATTTTCGGGCAAACAAAATCCCCGTGGAGGACAAGACGAAATTTATGCCGCAAGCTCAAAGGTCTGCGATATTTTTTGAGGACAAGCATGAGGTCTGGAGCGACGATCCAAACGACACGGAAATACCAAAAGACGACTGGAAGCGCAAGATGAGGCGGTTTTTAGCTTAGAGTAATTTTGTCAAATTTGCGTATAAACACGCTTTTGAGATAAAGATTGCGCCGTAAATTTTATGCGCTTGGCGCACTACTTTTGCCTCTTAAATTTTCTTTTATCAAATTTTGCCGCTCGAATTAGCCCCTAGCAAACGCAAATTTTACAAATAAAATCATCTTTTTATCTCCAAATTTATCTTACCGTTTGCTTCTGAAAATTTATATTCTAGCCCGTCCGAGCGATAGCTTATGCTTTTACTCTTGCAAATTTGCTTCTCGCGAGATGCTATCTTTTCTAGCATCGGCGGAAGCTCCTTGGCGATCAAAAGCTTGATAGACATCTCTAGGCCGTGCGTCAGCTTTTTGAGAAACCTACCGTCAAGCTCGCTCTCATCTTTTATCATATGCAAGGTCGCGTCAAAGCCGAGTTTTTGCAGTTCCTCGTAGAGCTGTACTTTCTCCTCGGGCGACGCGCAGTGGTCGTTTACGGCGCAGTGGTAGCCGACATAAATAGGCTTTGGATATGCGCTTTGGACTTTTAGATGCGCGGCGTCTAGGGTGTTTCGTATATCTTCGCGCGCCTGCGAGAAATAGCGAGGCGAGGATTTATCCAGTAGCGTCCACATCGTTTTGGTAAAGACGTAAATTTTGATATTTTTAAAATATATATCGGTCGAGTATTCGCGAAATTTGAGATAATCCGCCTCTTTGCCTAGGCCTATGAGCTCCCAGTTTAGCTTCGCGTAGCTGCTGTTGTCGATGAGTCCGTCTACGAGCCATGGCGCAAATTTGGCCGCTAAGGCGTTTATGTAGGCTCCGTGCGAACTGCCGACTAGGATCACGGGCAGCTCATTTATATCGGTCGCGGCTTTAAACGGCGGATCTGCCTTGATAAAAAGCGCTGCATTTATCACGTCTTGAGCCTGCATAACGCCGAAATTTTGATACTCGTTTTTGGTCGGTTGCAGCGTTACGGATATTTGTAGTTTAAAATCATTCGGCAAACCGCCGCTTGATTTTATATTGCCCAGATAGGCATCTAGCACTGAGAGTTCGCCATAGCTGATATCGCTTGGGATTTCTATACCGATTTTCGAGCACTTCTTTTTAAGGATGATTTTATCTGAATCGTTTAAAAAATAGGTCGCCCCCGTTTGCGGTCTGTTGCCGATACAGTGGTAGTTCACGCTAGCTACCGCTACGTCAAATTCGCTAGCTACGAACTGCGCTAAATGCTCTCTATAGTTTTCGTTCGCATCGCCGCCAAGCCCAGGCACTATGAAAACTAGGGCTCTAGCCGGCTTTTGGTCGTCGTAGGATGGGATTTTATATTGTTATGATTTGGCATCTGGAAACAATTTGCCTATTATATACGTGTTTGATTAAATTTTAATGGTTGAGAGATATTGTTGGGTTGGTTGTTAGCGCCAGGTTATGAAATTTATCAAAATTTGACAAATAGTCTATTTGCTAAAAAATTATTTTTTTTAACTTTCGCCGCCGAATTTTAATAGAGCCGAACCCCAAGTAAAACCGCCGCCAAATGCGTCCAGCAAAAGCAAATCGCCTTTTTTGAGCCTGCCTTCTTCGTATGCGTCATTCATCGCCATAGGTATAGAGGCTGAGCTTGTGTTGCCGTATTTTCCGACGGTTACGACACACTGTTCGTTTGTAAAATTTAAGCGTTGCTTAAC
>CAURRL010000022.1:0-10520 GCA_963526895.1 uncultured Campylobacter sp.
AAACTCTACGTAGTAGTTTCTTTCGTTTGCCGGACTATACTCGTAGATACCGGTTTGGTTGTTTTTGCCTTGGTAGTCGTAGTATTTTTTGTTAAAGAGATTTTTTACGCCTCCGGTTATGCCAAATCCGTTTTTAAATTTATACGAAACGCCTGCGTCCACGATGCTACGAGATGAGATATTGTCGTAGTTTACGTCCTTTTTCTTTGAGTAAAATTTATAGTCCGCAAACAAGTGCAAGTCGCTCACGATCTCGTAGTCCGCGCCGAATATAAATTTGTGTTTTGAAACGTAGGGCACCTCTTTGCCGGCGTTATCGCCTTTTTTGATCGTGGCGTTTACGTAGGCGTAGGACTGGCTCAAGATCAGCTTATCAAAGACGTTTTGCCTGCTAAAAAACTCAAATCCATAGCGTCTAGTTTTTGCGATGTTGTAGTATTTCCAAGCGTCTCCGTGGTTGGCTCCGAGCTCGGCATAGGCTATCTCGTCGCTAGTATCGGTTAAAAACACGGTAGCGTTTACCGGCATGCTTGCGAGGTGATCTTTTAGTCCGATCTCGTAGGTGTTAAATTTTTCCGATTTTAAGTTGTTAAATTTGTATTGTTTAGTTACCTGATCTTTGTCGGTTAGCTGAGAAGGCGAGGGCGAGATGTAGCCGCGCTCAAATTTAAAATATACGTTTCCGGTGTCGGAGTATCTGAAATTTGGCGTAAACTCAAATGCGTGGTTGTCGATATCTCTGCCGTCGCTTATGGCGTTGTAGCTAGTCATCGGAGGAAAAGGTATGCCGTTTCTAAAGCCCTTCATATCAGAAACCCTGCTAGCCTCGTACTGCGCGCGCTCAAATCTATACCCAAAGCTCAGGTCAAAAAGCTGCGTAAATTTATGCTTTTCCATAAAATAAAGCGCGTGAGTGGTCTTTTGTAGATCTAGCGTCGTATCGTGTTTTAGGCTTATCACGGGCGATGTTTTTACCTCGTAGTGTGACTCTCTATCGCCTTTGTTTTGCTCGTAGTCGTAGCCAAAGATAAACTCGCCGTTGCCGTAGTCAAGCTTGTTTTTAAAATTTACGCCGTATTTTTTATCGCCGAAAAGTCCTTGCGACGGATAGCGCACGCCGCGAGCCGACTCGGTCGAGGAGGTTTTGATTTTGATTTTTTGATAATACGGCATCAAATTTACCGAGTAAAAGTCGTTAAATTTGCCCTCGTAAACGGCGCTAACGTCGATTTTCTCGTTTTCAAAGAGCTTTGTTAGGCCGTTATTTGCGTTTTGTCTGCGGTTTTGCGAAACTTGATCCTGGGTTAGGGTGCCCGGATCGTTTCTTTTTGATTTAAATACGCTAGGCGTCAAATTTAGCGAGTGGGAGTCGTTAAATTTGTAGTTTAGTCCGCCGCTTAGGTAGTATCCGCGCTCCTTGTAGTCGTGTCTGTAGCCTTTTTGGCCGAACGCTTTGCCGCTAAATTTTAAAAACAGATCCTCACTCACATTTCCGCCGACGGTGGCTGCGGCGTCGCGGTAGCTATACGAGCCTATCTTGGAGCTCACGTTTGCGAAAAAATCGCGCGGCTTTTGTTTGGTGATGATATTTACCACGCCGCCTCTAGTGCCGCTACCGTAGAGCACGGCTCCACCTCCTGGCATCACTTCGACCTGCTCGATGTCCTCGATCGCGATCATCTCAAGTGGTATGATGCCGTGCGCCGCATCGACCATATTTATCGGCACTCCGTTTAGCATGATTTTTACGGCCATAGTAGGCGTTGCGCCGTCTCCGCGCATGCCCTGTCCGCGCATATCTATGTTTTCGCCTAGGCTTGAGGTGCTGACGAAATCGACGCTAGGGATCTTTTCTACGAGCTCTTTTACCGAGCGGTAGCCGTAGGCCTCGATGTCTGCTTTGGTTACGACGAATATATTTCTAGTCTCGTCTTTTAGTGCGCTTTCAAAACCCGTCGCCGTTACTATGGCGGCATCTAATGTGACGTTTTGGGTTTGCGCGTTTAGGCTCGCGGCTACGGCTAGCGACAAAAGTATAAATTTACCGCCTTGCGCAGTTGATCGTTTTTTGCTCATTTTGGCTCACTTCATTTTATCATAATTAATAATGATAAAATTTTTCGTTATTCTACTATTTTGGCATTAATTAATAATAAAAATCAATTCTTATAATTTTGATTTATGATTATAGCGACGCTCGCGAGATTTTAGATTTAGTTTTACGGACGATTTTGCGCGTTTAAATCGTGAAATTTAAAGGCCGAATTTGAAAGGTTTTAAAATAAATTTGAAGTGGAGTAAATTTGAGGGTTAAATTTTGCGTAAAAGCAAGCAGGCACGGTAAATTTGCGCTCCTGCTAATGGAGCAGAGGAGGTTTACCCCTCCATGCTGTTTACGACGTTTATGACCTCGTCACGTAGGCTCTCGACCGTTAGCTCGGCTTTTTTCTCAAACGGTACGAACACTTCGCCCTCGTCGCAGGCGATGTGCATGCCGTCCTCGGTGATATCGGTCATTTTGACGTTTTGCGGGTTCGTAAAGCCGCCAAATTTTGCGCACATATCCTCTGTAAGGCCGATGAAGTTATCGTTCATCATTCCTAGCGCCATCTCTTTGGCTTCTCTTGCCTCTTCGCTTAGCTGCATTCTGTCTCCTTGATTTTAAAATGATATCCGTTATTTTAACCGTTTTTAGCTGAATTTTAGCCCTTAACGAGCGCGATTTGCCCGTTTCGTATCTCGTAAATTTTATCCGCCGCGTCAAAGTACGCATCGTCGTGGCTGATCGCAAAAACAGTGTAGCCCTGCGCCTTAAGCCCCGGCAAAAACTCCGTGTAGAAATGCCGTCTAAACTCGGGGTCTTGATCAGCCGCCCACTCGTCAAGGATCAAAAATTTGCGCTTTTCAAGTAGCGCCGCGACCATCGCGAGGCGCTTTTTCTGGCCTTGAGAGAGGTTTAGCGTGCTGAAATTTCCCTCTTTGACGCTTACTTTGTTTTCTATCGACATCTTTTTTAGTAGCCCCTCTATCAGCGCCAGATCGTCGCTCATCACTTCGTCAAAGAGATAAAAGTCGCTAAACACCGCGCTGATCGTGTTTGCGTAGCTTTTTAAATTTGCCTCGTTTATTTTCGTATCGTCCGCGAACATCTCTCCGCTTTTTGGCGCTAAAAGCCCAGCCAAAATCATAAATAGCGTGCTTTTGCCGCTGCCGTTTTTGCCGATCAAAAACACCGTCTCGCCGCGACTAATCTCCAAATTTATATCTTTTAGCGCAAATTCGCTCCCCTCGTCGTAGGCGAAATTTATATCTTTTAGGCGCAGTTTTTGCCAAATTTGCGGAGCCGTCTCGCCCAGCTCAAATTCAGGCTCAAATGGTGCTAGGTCTAGCTTTTTTAGCCGCTCGAAATACGCTAGGCACCGAGTAAAGTAGCATCATGAGAGGCGCTCGCAAAAAAAGTATAGCCAAGGCTACCGTGATGGCGTCTTGCAGGCTCGCGGCGTCGTAGGCTAGGCAAAAATATATCTCGATACCCACGGCGCCTAGCATCACGGTGTTTAGCCAATTGCTCATAAAGGATTGATGTATCTCGGCTTTTACGATGTTTTCGCGCAGGCTTTTTGCGTTCGGTATGAAGCGGTCCCAAAAAAGCCGCTTTGCGCGGCCTAAATTTAAGCTAAGCTCCCTGTGCCCCTCGATGCAGGTCTGATAGTCGCGGTATAGCGCATCCTCGCCGTTACGGCATTGTTCGTAGTATTTGTGGATATTTTTGATGAAGTATCGGCAAATCCATGTCGCCGCGCTCATCCAAAGCACCAAAAACACGAAAATCTCGGCCGAGATGTAAAGCACGTAAGTGCCCGTCGCGCCGATGATGAGCACGCCTTGGATGATGCTTGGCACCTGCATAAAGCCGTCGGTTAGGCTGCGCACGTCGCTTGAGAGTGAGGCGATCAAATTTGACTTGCCCGCGGCTACGATTTTTTGATTTGCGGTATCTAGAATCCTTTTTATAGTTTTGGCTCGCAGCTCGTAGACAAAGTCGTTGCCGATCACGCTAAAAGCGATACGCGAGAGCACCGAAAAGCCCAAAAACAAAATCAAAAGCGCGAAAAACGCGAGCAAAATTTGGGCGTCTTGTTCTTTTAAATTTAAGAGGTATTTGTTGATAAAGGCTAGTATTAAGATCCCCGAGCCGCTAAAAACGGCGCTAGATACGATCATGGCGATGATTTGCCAAAGCGTTTTTTTTGAGATTTTTTTAAACATTTTCATTCTTTTTGAGAGTTTATTTCATTTTAGCCGCCATTTTATATGAATATTTTTAAAATTTCGATAAAATCTGTCTTTATTTTAAGGAGAAAATTGCAAACGGTTTTGCGGGTCGTATCGACCAAAACTGAAGCCAAAAAATCGACGTTTTTGTGTTTTTTGTGCCCTATTTGCGAGTTTAAGGCCTTGCACGAGCACCTAAAGGCCGAGCATCCAAAGGCCGCGCACGTCGTGTGGGCGCTGCGCGAGCGAAACGGCTACGGTCAGATAGTGGAAAATCAAAGCGACGACGGCGAGCCAAAGGGTACGAGCGGACAACCCTCGCTAAACGCGCTCAGAGGCGCCCAGCTCGTAAACGCGGGCGCGCTCATCGTTCGGTATTTCGGCGGGATAAAACTAGGCACGGGCGGACTCGTGCGAGCGTATGGTGCAGCGGTAAATGCGGCGATAGAGGAGGCTGAGGGTTGCGGAGCGCTAGCTAAATTTGAGATAAAATCGCTTTGCGTGTTTTTTACGCCGTACGCGCTTGGATCACGCTTTGAGCACTATTTTGAAAAGCGAAATTTAAGCTTTGAGCGAGAATTTAACGAGGAGGGTGCGATCTGGCGAGCGGAGTTTAACAGCGCCGAATTTGAGGAATTTCAGGCGTTTGCGAGCGGGTTTGAGCAGGAGGGGTTTAGCTTCTACGCCTTGCCGTTAGCCGCGAGAGAGTAAATTAAGAGGCAAAATTCACGTTGGGTTTATGCTAGACGGTTATAATTTCGCCGATTTTGGCTAAGGCTTGTCTCACGAGCGCTTTTCCGAGATTTCGCAAAATTTTCGCTCCGCAGGCTATATGCCTAGCGCACGCTCAATTTTGCTTCAAAACTCGAAAAATCATCTCGCGATACTTCGCCTTATCGTTTTACGTTCAAATTTGAGTCACCGAGACCTGCATCTTGAAAATGCTAAATTTAAACCTACGCATAGCGCAGCAACTTCTCACGTGCAGTGGGGTTAGAGAGGGCTTGGGAGAGGAAGGGGCGACGCTTCGTAAGTAGAACCCCTTCCTCTCCCAAAGAAAAGATAAAGGCGGATATAAAAGGGAGCTCTTTTGCTTCGCTACGCTCGCAACTGCAAAGCAGAGCGTAACTCAAGCCCCTTCCCCCTTAACAAGAAAGGTTAATTTACGCAAGGAAGCCAAACTCGCAACGCTAAATTTAACTAAACCAAATTTAGCATTTTCAAGATGCAGGTCTCAGCGGGTAAAATGTAAAACCGTCAAATTTGAAGTAAAATTTGTCTGAATCAAATTTAATCAAAAATTTAAGCCAAAAGGAGCGAAAATGCTTGGCAAAACGTTAAAGACAGTTGGAATAGTCGGCGCTTTGGCGCTATTTTTAGGTATATTTTTAAATTTACAAGGAGAACAGATGAATCATAACACGAAGGAGCCTGCGACCGCGAACAAAACGATCGTGCTAGCAGGCGGGTGCTTTTGGGGTACGGAGGCCTATCTCAAGCAGCTTCCGGGCGTGGTGAGCACCTACACGGGCTACGCGAACTCAAAGGTGCCAAACCCTAGCTACGAGCAGGTCTGCACGGGCGATACGAACGCCGCCGAGGCCGTCTGGGTCGAATACGACGAGTACGTGATCGACCTGCCGCATTTGCTCAAATTTTATTTTAACACCATCGATCCCACCAGCCTAAACAAGCAAGGCGGCGACCGCGGCACGCAGTACCGTACGGGCATTTACTACACCGATGCGGCGGACGAGCCGGCGATCAGAGCCTTTATCGCCGAACAACAAAAAAACTACAAAGCGCCCATCGTAACGGAGGTCGCACCGCTAGAAAATATCTACAAAGCCGAGGAGTATCATCAGGACTATCTGGACAAAAACCCGCACGGATACTGCCACGTGACCTTTGAGAGCCTGCCAAAAAAGGGCGAAATTTTGAGCGACAAAAAGCGCGATATGAAGCAAAATTTGCAAAACTACAAAAACAAAGACGACGCGGCGCTAAAAAATGAACTAAGCGCCATCTCATACGACGTCGTGAGGCACGCCGCGACCGAGCGACCGCACAGCAGCGAGCTAAACGCCGAGGAGCGCATCGGTATCTATGTCGATATCACCAACGGTCAGCCGCTTTTTAGCTCGTACGATAAATTTGACGCGGGGTGCGGTTGGCCGAGCTTCACTAAGCCGATCGACGCGAGCCTGATCGCCGAAAAGTCCGATCTATCGCACGGCATGGTGCGCACCGAGGTCAAAACCGCTATGTCGGATTCTCATTTGGGGCATGTATTTGACGACGGTCCGCGCGATAAAGGAGGGCTAAGATACTGCATAAACGGCGCTGCGCTGAGGTTTGTACCAAAGGAGGAGATGGAGAAGGAGGGGTATGGGTATTTGATACCGTATCTCGACGCGCAGTATTCTTCTAAGTAAGGCTTGCCTCTTGCGCGCCTTTAAATGATTTCGTAAATTTCGCCCTGCGACAGACTATATGTCTAGTCTTGGGACGAAATTTACTTCAAAACATTTAAAATCATCGCAAGATACTTCGCCTTATCGTTTTACGTTCAAATTTGAAGTCAAATTTGTAAATTTCGGCTTCAAATTTTACCCACCGAGACCCGCATCGCAAAAACGCTAATTCTTGTTTTTATGCCTTATTGTGAGTAAAATCTTTTTCGTCCACAAAGAAAGAATTTAAGAGATTTAAATTTTGCGGAAAATTATTCTTTATGCTCTTTTAGCGCCTTTATCCCTTCGCACTCTTTTAGTTCCGCAAAATCGGCGTGTAGTTTTTCGTGGATTTTGAAAATTTGCACGCCGATGTCGGTAAAATCGTGGTAATAATCCTTAAAAATGGGGTCGCTTTTTGATAGCTCGATAAAATTTTTAACCAGCTCGCCAGCTTCTTTTACCATATTTACTATCAGTTCATCGTTTTTTTGTAGTAAATTATTTACGCTTTCATCCATTAGCATTCTCTCCTTGTGTTGCTACATTCGCATCTATTTGCTCTTATATTTGGCTGTTTTTCGCGGTAATAAATGATATGGATAGATATTATCATAGAAATATTTATCTCATTCTTAAGAAACAATACGCAGCGGTAAAATTGAAAAATATGTCGGCATTTTCGTAGCGCAAGCTTTAGCGAGTAAATTTAAAAATAGTCGCTAAAAATAGGCGGATAAATTTATTTAAATCCAAGCGGCAAAACCGAGTTAAATTTACTGCTTGGATTTGCTTTCAAATTCGGAAAGCATCAAATTTGCCCGCCGAATCAAAAGCTAAGATTAAAGATAAAATTTAAGCCGTCGCTCCCTCGTTCATCGCGGCGTATTCTTCAAAGGTTCCCCTAAAATCGACGACCTCGCCGTTGCCTTTTAGATGGATGATGCGGTTAGCGAATGCATCGATGAGTTCGCGGTCGTGGCTCACGCAGATGACGTTGCCGACGAATTTATACAGCGCCTCGCCTAGAGCGATGATGGCTTCGAGATCCAGGTGGTTGTTTGGCTCGTCTAGCACGAGTAGGTTGCCGCGCTCTAGCATTAGGCGGCTTAGCATCAGGCGGTGTTTCTCGCCGCCGCTTAGGCTGCCGACTGATTTTTCCTGCTCGGCGCCGCTAAATAGCATGCGTCCTAGGCACTTTCGGATCTCGTCTAGGTCCTTGTTGTTTTCATCTTGCAACCACTCGTAGAGCCTCAGCTCGCCGGTGATTTTGTTTGTCGTATCCTGCGCGAAATAGCTAGGCTCTATCGTCGCTCCAACGTGCACGTCGCCGCTATCTGGAGCAACCTCGCCGATGATGATTTTAGCCAGCGTGCTTTTACCTACGCCGTTTGCGCCGATGATGGCGACTTTGTCGTTCTTTTCGAGCTTGAAGCTAAAATTTTCAAACAAAACTTTGTCGTATGTTTTGCTGATGCCGCGCACCTCTAGGATCTCGTTGCCGATGTCGCGTTTGGTGCGGAAAAGTATGCTAGGATCGCGTCTGCTTGAGACTTTGATCTCCTCGATGTCGAGTTTGTTTAGCTGCTTTTGGCGGCTGGTTGCTTGGCGGGCTTTGCTCGCATTTGCCGAGAATCGCGCGATAAATTTCTCCAGCTCTTCTTTTTCTTTTAGCTTTTTGTCGCGCTCCATCTCGTGCTGTTTGGCAACCAGCGTCGAGGCGATGTACCAGTCGTCGTAGTTGCCCGCAAACTGCCTGATTTTCTTAAAATCTACGTCTAGGATGTGCGTGCAAACCGCGTTTAAAAAGTGGCGGTCGTGGCTGATTAACACCATCGTGCCCTCGTGGCGGTTTAGCTCGTTTTCTAGCCACTTTATGCTATCGATATCAAGGTTGTTAGTGGGCTCGTCGAGGAAAAGAATGTCCGGCTTTGGAAAGAGCACTTGAGCGAGCAGGACTTTAAATTTATCTGAGTTTTCGACCTCGCTCATCGGCTTTTCAAAGTCGCTAAATCCAAGCGAGCTTAGGATTTTTTCGATGCGCACTTCGTACTCGTAGCTAGGATCCTCCTCGGCGCTTATCATCTCAAGCTGCGCTAGGCGGTCGTTTATAGCGTCGGTAAACTCCTCGCTCATGTAGAGCTGCTCTTTTTCTTTTACCGCGTCGTATAGGCGTTTGTTGCCGTATAGCACGGCGTCCTTGACGCTAAAGTTTTCAAACGCGAACTGATCTTGACCTAGCACGCCTACTTTTAGCCCGTTTTCGATGACGATCTCGCCGCTGTTTGCTTCGATCTCGCCTGAGAGGATTTTTAAAAACGTCGATTTTCCAGCGCCGTTTGCGCCGATGAGTCCGTAGCGGTTGCCGCGAGTGAGCTTTAAATTTACGTCCTCAAATAGCAGCTGTGCGTTAAATCTCATCAATAAATTTTTGACTTCAAGCATATTTACCCTTAAATTTTACTTTTAAAATCCTAGATTGTGCCAAAAAATCGTTTAAAATTAGTATAAACACTTGTCTTGGATCAAAAAACTTTTAAACAAAAATGTGATAAAATGAGGCAAAATTTATAGAAACGGAGCTTTTATGCTTATAGCCGAAACGGCTCGAAAAATCTTGCATAAAGAGTCGCAAGACGAGCGGCAATGCGAGAAAAACGGTAGCAAATTTAAAGAGCTAAAAGCTCGGGTACAGATGGCGAAATTTGAGCAAAGCGCTGAGCAAAAGGCGCTTGCTGCAATCGCTATTCCTCTACTTAGATTTTTTACTTGTTTGCAAATTTTTTTACTATTTTTTGCTATTTACCAGCGCGTGCCGGCGGCGTTTTTAGCTGCTTATATTTTTTTAGCGACGGTTAGCGTTTACGTAGCGCTTTGTCACGATGACGATCCGGGCTTTGCGGCAAATTTTATCCATCTCACGGTCGTATGTCACGGATTTTTGGGCGTATTTTTATACGGCTGGGGCTGGGGCAACGAAAATTTCTTTATTTGGGGTATCGCGACCAGTTATTTGATTTTTATCGGTAAAAACCGCACCGTGCTCGCCATCATCATCGCCGAAGCCGCCGCTTACGCAATTTTATATATCTTAAGGGACAAATTCGGTATCGTAAATTTAGGCGCTAGCGGAGGCGTAATGTTCGTGGTGACGTTTGCGGCGATATTCGTATCGTTTTTGCGTCGCACAAGCACGCTAAACTCGGTTTATGCCAAAAGTATAAACGAGGTCGCCTCGCAAAACGATAAACTTGAGTCCGCATCTAAATTTGACTTTCTAACCGGCCTTGACAATCGCCGTTACGCGCAGGAGCAGTTTGACGAGATAGCGGAGCATTTTCCGTATGAAAAGGTGCTGGTCGCGCTTGGTGATATAGACGATTTTAAGGTGATCAACGACACCTTCGGGCACGACGTCGGAGACGAGACGCTAAAAGAGATTGCGCAAATTTTACGCGAAAACTCGCGCGGCGAAAAAGATATCCTGTGCCGCTGGGGCGGGGAGGAGTTTTTGCTCGTGGCTTTAGTACACGACGACGTTTCGGCGCAAGAGATGGTAAAAAGAGTGCTCAAAAATGTAAATACTCTCACTGCTCCAAACGGCAAAAAAATAGGCATAACCTTTGGCGCTGCGGTGTTTGAAAACGCGCGGGAGATGAGTCTAAACGAAATGGCAATCGTCGCGGACAAACTTTTGTACGAGGGAAAGAGGAGCGGTAAAAACTGCGTCAAATTTAAGGGATGCGGCGATGCTGCTTAACCTTTTCGCGAGGTACGGCTTTTACGTCAAGC
>CAURRL010000023.1:0-10347 GCA_963526895.1 uncultured Campylobacter sp.
TTTTAGTCCCATGATTAACGGAACCGGATCCTCGGCAGGCACGACTTTAGCGCCTACGATAGCGTTAGCGGCGATCTCTTGGACGGTGCCTTGTTGTACGCCCACTCTTTTACCGTTTAAGGCGTCTTTGTTCGCGATAGCGTCGTTACCTTTAGCGCGCAAATAGATATTTTCCGTAGCGTAGTAAGCCTGCGTGAAATCAACCGACTTTCGTCTATCGTCTGTCGCGCTCATCGCGCTTGCTACGGCGTCGATCTTGCCGGTTTTTAGAGCTGGGATTAGGCCGTCAAAGCTCATATTTACGATCTTGTACTCAAAACCCGCGCGCTTAGCGAGTTCTGCGACTAGATCCATGTCAAAGCCCGTGATTTTGTTTTGCTCGTCCACGTACTCAAACGGCGGATAGTTGGCGGCTGTGCCGATCTTTAGCTCGGCGGCGCCAAGCGTAGCTAGAGCCGCTAAAAGCAGCGCAAAAATCTTTTTCATGTTCTCTCCTTTAAATTTGGTTTTAAATTTAAGCCCGTGTTTTGGTGCGGGCTTGTAAATTTACTTCAGGCCGTATTTTTCCATCATCTTGTCAAATTCGCCGCTCTTTTTGAGCTCCTCTATCGCGGCGTCTATCTTGCCGATTAGCTCTAGGTGCTTGCCCTTATCAAACGCGACCGCAAAGCCCTCGGTGCCGTCTGGAAGCTTTAAAAACTCCTCCAAATCAGAGTTTTGCTTAAGATACTCGTAGCCGATCGGGCTATCTGTTAGCACGACGTCGATCTTGCCCGCTTTTAGCGACAAAATCGCAGCCGCTACGGTTTCTGCAGGCACGGATAGGTCGCCGCAGATTGATTTAGCTGCAGTCTCTTGCAGTGTGCCTATTTGCGCGCTTATTTTCTTGAGATGCATATTGGTCGCATTTACGTCGGTGCCTTTTTTGCGGATGAAAAGATTATCCGAAAAATAATAAGGCTTCGTAAAATCGACCGATTTTCTTCTCTCCTCGGTCGCGCTCATACCGCTTAGCGCAGCGTCTATCTTGCCAGTTTTTAGAGCGGGGATCAGCCCGTCAAAGCTCATATTTTGTATGTCGAATTTGACGCCGATTTTCTTGCCGACGGCCTCTATCATATCAATTTCAAAGCCTACGATTTTGTTGTGCTCGTCGATATACTCAAACGGCGGGTAGTCCGCGCTCGAGCCCACTCTTATCGTTTGCTGTACCGCTACGGGGGTTGCCTCGTTTTTTACTGCGGCGTCTTTGCTCGCGTTTTCATTCGAGCTTTGACCGCAGCCTGAAAGCATCAAAGCGGCGGCTACGAAAACGAAAAGTTTTTTAAATTTGCCGGCGGACAAAGCCGCAACGATGTTTTGTGACATTTTGACCTCCTTTTAGTGGTTTAAAATTTTACCTAGAAAATCCTGCAAACGCTGATTGCTAGGGTTTTCGAAAACATTTTTAGGCGTGTCGTCTACGGCTATTTTTCCGCCGTGCATGAAAAATATCCTATTTGCCACGTTTTTAGCAAAGCCCATCTCGTGGGTGACTACTAGCATCGTGATGCCTTTTGCCGCGACGTCTTTCATGATATCTAGCACCTCGCCGATCATCTCAGGATCTAGCGCGCTCGTTGGCTCGTCAAAGAGTATGACCTCGGGATTCATCGCGAGGCTTCTAGCGATTGCTATACGCTGCTTTTGACCGCCCGAGAGCTTGTGCGGGAATGCGTATTTTTTATCGCTTAGACCCACGCTTTTTAGTAGCTCGTCGGCTCTTTTTTCTGCGCTTTCTTTATCCAAGATCCCCGCTTTTATCGGAGCTAGGGTTAAATTTTGCAAGACGTTTTTATTTGCAAAAAGGTTAAAGTGCTGAAAAACCATGCTCACTTTTTGACGGATTTTATTTATATCCGTTTTTTTGTCTGTTATATCCTCGCCGTTTATCTTGATATGTCCGCCGCTTGGCTCTTCTAGGCGGTTTATGCAGCGTAAAAATGTACTTTTTCCGCCGCCGCTAGGGCCTATGATAGCGATGATTTCGCCTTGTTTGATATCTACGCTGATGTCGTCTAGGACGCGCAAATCGCCGTAATTTTTACTCAAATTTCTAATCTCAATCATGGCGATTTAGCCTCCTCTCCAAAATTTTAACCAAAAACGTAAAGAACTTCACGCTGACGTAGTAAACTATGCCCGTGAAAATGACGGGCTCCGGGCTATAAAACACCGCTTGTAGGCTTTTGCTTTGCATCGTGATGTCTATGACGCTGATGTAGCCTACGACTGACGTCTCTTTAAAAAGCGAGATAAATTCGTTCGCAAGCGCAGGCAAGATGTTTTTGGTCGCCTGCGGGAACACCACCTCTCGCATCGAGACGTAGTAGTTTAGGCCCATCGCCCTTGCGGCTTCCATTTGCCCTTTATCGACGCTATTTATGCCGCTACGCACGATTTCTGCGACGTAGGCGGAGCTGTTTAGCCCAAGCGCGATTAAAGCGACGTAAAAGTTATCGCTCCAGGTCGCAAAAATCACGACCGAAAATATAAGAAGCTGCAAAATAATCGGCGTTCCGCGCAGGATATCTACGTATTCGTCGATGAGAAAGCTTAAAATTTTGATATTTAAAAACTTTAAAAACGCCAAAATAAAGCCCAAAGTCACGCCTATAGCCGTGCCGCCTATGGTGAGTCCCAGCGTCACGCCATAGCTTTTAAGGTAAGCTAGACGTTGCGCCTCGTTTAACTCCGTCGGATAAAAATAGTAAACGCCCGCGGAGACGATGAGGACGAAAAACAGCGCCCTGAAAAATTTTTCGTTTAGCATTTCTTAAACCTTAAAAGTGTAATGAGGGTTAATAATACGAAAAAAAATATAAATTTAACCTTTTTTACGTAAAAAAATTATCTTTTAAACAAATTTATCATATTATCGTAACTCAAATTTAAAAAACCGAGGGAAATTTATGGATTATGCACGCTATATCGCCATTGCGCTATATTTTGGATTTTTACTTTTCGTGGGGCGATACTCGTATAACAAAAACGCCAATATGGGCGAATACCTGCTCGATAATCGCCGCCTAGGGCCGGTCGTAACTGCTCTAAGCGCCGGAGCTAGCGATATGAGCGGTTGGATGCTACTTGGCGTGCCGGGCGCGCTATATGCTACTGGACTAGCGACGATTTGGATGGTTTTGGGGCTCGTTATTGGCGCGTATTGCAACTATCTATTTTTAGCAAAGCGCCTGCGCGTCTATACCGAGGTTGCCAGCGATAGCATCACGATTCCCGATTTCTTGCAAAACCGCTTCAAAGACGAGACTAAAATTTTACGCATAGTCTCGGGGCTTTTGATTTTGATATTTTTTACGCTTTACGTTAGTAGCGGCATCATCGCGGGCGGCAAGAGCTTTGAGAGCTTTTTTGGATTAGATTTTAAATTCGGCGCTATTTTTACGCTCGCTATCGTCGTTTTTTACACGTTTTTCGGAGGTTTTCGCGCGGTTTGCATCACGGACGCGTTTCAGGGCATGTTGATGTTTTTGGTGCTTGTCGCCGTACCCGTAGTCGCGTTTTGTAATCTAAATTTGCCAGACGGTGCTACCTTTTGGAACGAGGTGGCAAAATACGGCAAAAACCACCTAAATGTCTTTTACGATCAGACTTTTTTGAGTATCTTAGGACTTATGGCGTGGGGGCTTGGGTACTTCGGACAGCCGCACATTATAGTTAGATTTATGGCGATACGAAGCTCAAAAGAGCTAGCCCAAGCGCGCCGCATCGGTATCGGCTGGATGGCGATCGGCTTAGCTGGAGCGATGATGAGCGGGCTTATCGGTTTTGTGTATTACAGCGAGTTAAATTTGCCTCTAGCAGACCCCGAGAAGGTCTTTTTGCAGCTTGGTGAGGCGCTGTTTCATCCGTTTTTCGTGGGTATTATCATTTCAGCCGTGCTTTCAGCCATCATGAGCACGATCTCTAGCCAGCTTTTGGTTAGCGCAAGCTCGGTGACGCAGGACTTCGTGTTCGCCTTTTATAAAAAAGAAATTTCGCAAAAAGCCCAGGTTGCAGCCGGCAGATACGCCGTCGTGGCCGTCGCGCTCGTGGCTACCGCGCTTGCTTTTAGCTTTAACGAAAGCGTATTAAACGTCGTGGGTTACGCGTGGGCGGGCTTTGGCGCGAGCTTTGGGCCGGTGCTGCTTTTCAGCCTTTACTGGCGTAGGATGAGCGCGCTGGCGGCGCTTCTAGGCATGATAACGGGTGGAGCGACGGTGATCGCGTGGATAGCGCTGGGGCTAAATTCTTACGTTTACGAGATACTGCCTGGCTTTGCGGTCTCTTGCGTCGTGATTTATCTAACCAGCCTCTACGGCGACGCGATAGACAAGATGAGTAACGAGCCAAACTCGGCCACCGTGCAGGACGAATTTGAAAAAATGAAAACGAGGCTGTAAATGCAAAGTAGCATAAAATGCGGTAACTGCGGCGCCGAGGTCGATGTAAATTTAGCCCTAAAAACCGAGCTTGAGCTTGAAATGAAGCAAAAAATGGCGGTTGCTAGGCGAGATTTCGACAAAGAGATTGAGGCTAAAAGGGCCGAATACAAGGCACATTTGGACGCTTTAAACGCGAAGGAAAAAGAATTCGACGCTAAATTTGCCGCAGCCTTGAACGCAAAAAAAACAGAGCTTGAAAACGAAATAAAAGCAAAACTCGAGGGCGAAAATTTAAATATAGTAAACGCCCTAAAAACCGAGCTTGAAGTTAAGTCAAAGCAGATAAACGAGCTAAATTTAAAGACGCTTGAAATAGAAAAGCTAAAACGCGAAAAGAGCGAGTTTGAAAGCGCGCTGATGGCAAAAACCGAGGCCGAGCTAAGCAAGCGCCTAAACGAGGAAAAAGAGCGGCTGGGCAAGGCTTTGGCTGAGCAAAACGAGCTAAAATTTAAGCAAAAAGACGAGCAGCTAGAGGCGCTAAAAAAGCAGCTAAACGAGGCGCAAAGGCGCATAGAGCAGGGCAGCGAGCAACTACAAGGCGAGACGCAAGAGCTCGCTATCGAGGCGTGGCTGCGGGAGAAGTTCGTATTTGACACCATAGACGAGGTCAAAAAGGGCGCAAACGGCGCAGACGTGATGCAGATCGTAAATACCCGCGAGGCGCAAAACTGCGGCAAAATCTACTACGAGAGTAAGCGCACGAAAAATTTCTCAAACGAATGGATAGAGAAATTTAAAGCCGATATGCGCGCCTCGGGCGCCGACGTCGGGGTGCTCGTTAGCGAGGCACGCCCAAAGGAGCTAGAGCGCATGGGGCTGGTTGAAGGCGTATGGGTGTGCAACTACGAGGAGTTTAAGGCGCTTTGTTTCGTGCTAAGGCAAGGCGTCGTGGAGCTAAATTTCGCTAGGAACTCCGCGCAAAACCGCTCAAACAAGATGGAGATGCTCTACTCGTATCTCGTCAGCAACGAGTTTAAGATGCGCATCGAGGCTATCGTGGAGGGCTTTTCTGCGATGAGCGAGGAGCTGGAGCGCGAGAAAAACGCGATGAAACGCATCTGGAAGAGCCGCGAAAAGCAGATCGAAAAGGTGCGCGACAACGCGATCGAGATGTTTGGCTCGATAAAGGGGATCGCTGGAAATGCGATAGGGGAGATAAGGACGCTGGAGCTGGGGTTTGATGCGGGCGAGGAGTAATTTTTTATAAATGATGGATTTTAGGCTTTAAAATTTGAAATCCGCTTCGGTTACGTATTTCATAAATTTACGTAATACCTATAAACAATGAGGCACAGTATTTATACCTAAAGATGTTCCTAGTAGAGCGGTCTTAATTGTTGTTTTCGTTTTTTATTCTTTTAAAGTTAAATTTTTTATTTGTTTTGTCATATAAAAATACCATTAAAATAAATAAAAAAGGGTATATAAAAACATCAAATTTAAAGCAGTTATAAACAAACATATCAATGAAATCAGAAAAGAATTTGGCACAAGTTGGCATATAAAACAAAATAAAGCTTATGCTTCTAATGGCAAAAACAAAAAATAATACTGTCGTTATAAATAAAAAATATAAAAAATACTCTTTTGCATATATGTATATAAACATCAGAAAACAGCCTGAAAGAATTATCATAAGATGTGGCGCTAAGTCTATTTTTGAGATATTAATTTGTTTTGGAGTGCTGTTTTTATCTATGAAAATATAAAGAATAAACAATGGCAATGATATTTTAATAATCAAATAAGCTAAGTTATATACAAACAAATCAAATCTATTTGCGATATTAATATTGAGACAATAAAACAAACAAAGTAAAATGATAAGAATTTTATACTTACTAAAATTCATTAAGTTTTTTAAAACTACGCCACGTCTAATAGCAATAAATCCAAGTTCTTTGCTTTGGATCTCTGTAAATAACCAAAATAAAATAGTTTTCATAATTATATAACCTTCTGCTTTTTATCACTGTTTATGTTTAGGCTATTGCTAGATTTAGATCTCTTAAAAATCCGCTGCTTTGCGAATTTGTCTGGCTGGTTTGCTCTCAATTCAGATTATATCATTTTTATATTTTTGAAGAGATGGTGTCTGCATTAAAATATATATCGGACACCTTTTGTTCTTTATCTTTGCTTTCAGTGTAATTTCCTTTAAACATTACGATATTGCTGTTGTCTGAGTCGTTATTTATTGTTTAAAGTTTTTGTATCTGCGGGCTTTAAACTTTTTAGCTCATTTTCTTGGGGTATGCCGCCGCCTTCACAGCGCTTGCAAATCGCGCTCACATCATCCCCGAAACACGTTCGTTTTAAATAGACCCGAGTGATGGCGAAAATGAGGCAACGCCTTTAGCTTTTTACTTTGGTGTGCCGCCTTACTGGCTGTTTTATGGTGCTTGCCGCACCACGTCGTCGATTTTTAAAATTTAGCTTGCATCGACATAGATTTTATACTTGCCGCAGTGGGTGCAACGAAACAGATAGCCCGCCATATCGCCTCCTGCGACGAGGCAGCCCTGCACGTCCTCTACCGCAAATTCCCCGCGCAAGGCGTATTCGGCAAACACCTCCTCCGCTATGCCCAAATCCTGCAGCTCCTTTGTGCCAACGTCGCCCAAAAACTCGCAGTAATCGTCGCAGCACGTGAGCCAATGCTCCCCTTGCCAGCTAAAATACCCTGGCGTCCTTTTAAATAGCTCCTCGGTTTTAGCCTGCGCGTCCGAAGTGCTGGGCGGTAGAGGATCTGCGCCATGGATGAAGCCGGCGTCAAATTTCTCCGCTGCTGCGCCGCTAGCGATGCAGTGCGGACAGAGGTAGTTCACGTCCGCCGCGCAGTAAACGCTACCGCAATAATACACGTCAGTCGCCTGCTCGCAGCACTCGCAAACCACGCTCGCATCATCCTTAAACACGCCTGTTTTAAGGGGATCCGGGTGGTAGCGAAAATGAGGCAGGCTTTTTATCTTTTTGCTTTGGCGTGCGGCTTCGCTCGCGGTTTTGGGACGCTTTATCGCTCCCGCGTCGCCGTTTTGCGCATACTGCTTTAGATAGCCGAGCTTTTTGAGTTGCTTTTTGTCCTTCGGATCGCAAATTTGATCAAGCAGCTCGCAAGCGCTCTTTTTAAGCCCCAGCAACTCATAAACGTCCACGAGCACGAGCTTTGCATCTTTTTCATAGCATTTTTCGAGCTTGTCTTTGAACTCATACAGCGCCAAAATGCTCGCTGCGCCGCCGTTTGAGCCCCAAAACGCCTTTTGAAGCGCGATATATTTTTCTCTAAATTTATCCATTTTCTCCCCTCAAATTTGCGGTTGCGTGCGGGATTATCTTTAAATTTTACTCAGCGCAGATCGCTTTGAGCTTTGCAAGATCTAAAATTAAACTGTGCGAAAATGCGTCTATCACGACTCCGGCGTATTTGCCTTCAGCGCCATCTAACATTGCGGCGTAGTCCTTTAGGCGCAGGTTTATCGCCTCCTGCTCGGCGTCGTTTCGCCATCTCATCATCTCGGCTCTACTGGAAAATGCCGGAAAATAGCCAAGTCCGCTCTCCTCGTCTTCTAGTAAGACAAATTTGATATTTGAACCCTCTTCTTCATAAACTGCACTACCGTCTGGTTTTGCTAGGGCTTGGTTTATGAGTACGGGTGCCAAAAACTCTGTCTTTTTTAGCGCCGCGATTAGCGCCTTTTCGCTCTGCTCGCCGCCGTCTAGTAAAAATGCGTCTATGAAATCGCTTAAATTTTCGTTCATCTTTTACCTTGGATTAAATTTGGCGTATTATACATTTTTGCGTTTTTAAATCAAAATTTAGCAGTAAATAAGCTTTGCGTTGCTATAATCACAACCTCACTTCAACTGGCGGGTTCATAGCTCAGTTGGTTAGAGCATCCGGCTCATAACCGGATGGTCCCAGGTTCGAGTCCTGGTGAACCCACCACCCATTCACATTAATTATCTCAAATTTTAAAAGCTATTTTATCATTGGTTTTACTCTAAAACTTATCGTAAGCCAAATTTAATCCGTCAAATTTGAGCCGATTTTTTAAAATTTAGCGGTCAAATTTGACGTCAAAATCAAGCAAAGGCGAAATTTGATTCGCCTATTTTTTGGTTTGTTTTAGCAGGTCCATCTTCATCTCGTAGTAGTCCACGCTCATATCGACGTAGTGCTTGTGCGGGTTTTCAAAGCGCTGCTCCTCCTGCCAAATTTCATTTTCGAGCTGCTCTTTTACGTACTCTCTGATTTTTGCTAAATTTACCTTTTCGCCAACGCGTTTGCCATCTTTTACGACTAGATTTTGTAGCTGCCGCGCCGTGCAGCCCTCAAAATACAGCTCCTTCCACGGCTTTTCGGGATCTATGGAGCGGTAGGGCTTGGAGAGATCGGGCGTTTCGTCCGCGTTTGCGATGAGGTCGGCTATGGCTTGGCCGTTTTGGTAGATGCGCCAGACTTTTTTTATGCCCGGATTTGTCATCTTTTCTACTGCTTCTGATAGCTTGATGCGAGGGTTAAATTTGCCGCCATTCTCGACTGCGACAAGCTTATAAACCCCGCTAAAGATCGGATCGCTCTTAGAGGTTATAAGCCGTTCGCCAACGCCAAAGCCGTCTATTTGCCCGCCTTGAGCCAGGATCGAGGCGATAGTGTACTCATCTAGGCTGTTTGAGACCGTGATCTTGCAGTCTTGTAGCCCTGCGGCATCCAGCATCGCGCGCGTTTTTTTGGATAGGTACGCCAGGTCGCCGGAGTCTAGCCTGACCGCTTTTAGGCGTTTGCCCAGTGGCTCAAGCACTTCTTTTGCCGTTTTTATCGCATTTGGCACGCCACTATGTAGCACGTCGTATGTATCTACAAGCAATGAAGCGGAGTCTGGATAGAGCAGGGCGTAGCGCTTAAAGGCTTCAAATTCGTCGCCGAAATACATCACCCAGCTGTGCGCCATCGTGCCGGTCGTCGGTATGCCAAAGGCCTTAGCCGCGAGCACCGTTGCTGTCCCGTCCGCGCCGCCGATGTAGGCCGCTCTTGCGCCGTAGATCGCGGCGTCTAGGTTGTGCGCGCGCCTAGCGCCAAAGTCAAACACGCTCCTGCCGTCCGCAGCTTTTACGATGCGCCTAGTCTTGGTCGCGATGAGGCTTTGGTGGTTTATCTGCGACAGGATCGCAGACTCTATGAGCTGCGCGTCGATAGGCGAGGCTACGACGGTTATAAACGGCTCTTGCGGATAGATGATCGTCCCCTCGGCAAAGGCGTATATATCGCCTCTAAAGCGAAATTTGCGCAGATAATCCAAAAAATCCTCGCTAAATAAATTTAACGAGCGCAGATACTCTACGTCGCTTTCGTCAAAGTGTAAATTCTCTACATATTCTATAATCTGCTCAAGTCCCGCAAATATCGCAAAACCGCCGCCGTCTGGCACCTTGCGGTAAAAAACGTCAAACGCCACGCGCGGCTGATCTCCGCTTTTAAAATATCCCTCCGCCATCGTAAGCTCGTAAAGATCCATCACCATGCTGACATTTCTCGCGTCAAACTGCGTCATTTTTGCCCTTTCTCGTTAAAATTTGATAATGATATAACTCCGCGGCTTGCGAGATGCTGAAATTTGGCGGAATGATTTTAAACAAATATATTATTTAATCTCATAATATTATCACTTTTTATCGGTTTTTAAGCTCGTTTAGCATATAGTTTTAAATATTTTATTTAAAAAAATTTTTTTATATTATCTTTATATTTTAAATTACGTTTTTTGATTTTGAGGGAAATAAAATTTGAAAATTTAGGAGGATTTTATGAAGCAAGCCTTGCTTTTAAGCAGCTCAAGCTACAAGGATACGGGCTATCTTAAGC
>CAURRL010000024.1:0-10050 GCA_963526895.1 uncultured Campylobacter sp.
TTGCACTTTACACGCGTTCCAGGCGTGCTCCTTCAACCGCTCGGACACCCATCTATGAAGCCTGGATTATAGCTAAAATTTAATAAGCGCAAACTTATATTTGAGCTCGATCGCGTTTGATGGAGGCGTCAAATTTGAGCTCGCATAAGGTTTTAGCGTCATAAAGGTGCGGGTTGGGACGCAGATCAGTCAAATTTGCCGTCAAATTTGGCTTAAATTTGAGCGAATTTACCCGCGCTTGCCCAGAGCAAAAACAAACATCCTGCACGCCTCGCGAAACGGCTTTATCCAGCTCATCGCGCGACCGACTAGCCCCCAGCGGTGTTTGTACATATTCATCATCGTGCCGATTTCCAGGCACTTTATGCGCTCTTTATCCCACGCCTCGACCTCGTCCGCGCCCGCGATGCCCATCTTGATTTTTACCTCCTCTTTCATAAATTTTAGCGTGTCGTGTTTGCGTGTATTCATTTTTGTCGCGAAGTCGTTGAGTAGATCGACCAGCACCAGCCCGCTAAATCGCGCTGCCAAATTTAAGAAAAACTCCCGAAAAATCGGCTTTTCAAAAAACATCGACACGCCTTCTAGCACGAAAACGAACTTCGCGCCCGCGTGCTTTTTTGCTAACTCGTCCATCCACGCGGTTTCTAGCATCGAGCAGGGTAGGCTGTAGTTTCGCGGCGCTTTTGGCACGAGTTTATCGCGAAGGGCTATGACGTCCGGCAAATCAAGGTCGTAAAAGGTCGCCTCTGGGCAAACGGGAGCTAGCCTAAGAGGCCTGGTATCAAGCCCGGCGCCGACCTGAACGATGACGGCGGTCGGGTGCTCGCGGGCAAATTTAAGTATGCAGTCGTCAAAAAACCTCGCTCGTATCACCGTGCCGACCCTGCTTAGCGTCGAGCGGTCAAATTTAGCGAAATCATAATCTATCTTGCTCACGACGTCTCCCGAAAACGCGTCTTTTAGTATAGGTGTCGTTTCTTGGTTTTCCTTGCTTCTAAAGTATAAATTTATAAGTAGCGTCTCGGAGACCGTGCCCTCAAATTCGATCTTTTCCATACGGCTTTTCCTTTTTATTTTGATAATCTTTATAGAAATTGTAGTGCAAACGGCTTTAAAAAAATATAAAATTTAGCGTTTAACTCGCCGTTAATGCAATGTCGTTTATAATACGGCTTTTAAAAACGAAAAAAGGCAAAAAATGAAAAAAATCCTCATCATCGCAGGCTCGTGCAGCAACGGCGGCGCGGGGCTGCAAGCCGACATCAAGGCGTGCGCGCACTTTGGCTGTTATAGCGCGACCGCGGTCACGGCGCTAACTGCCGAAAACACGGACAAGATCAAAAATATCGTTTCGCTAGATCCCTCATTCATCGCCGACCAGCTCGAGATGCTCGCGGCGGAGTTTAGCTTCGACGCCGTCAAGATCGGTATGCTATTTAATGAGCCCATCATGGACGTCGTGCAGGGTTTTTTAGAGAAAAACTCTGCTCCCGTGGTGCTAGATCCCGTCTGCGTCTCGAAAATGGGGCACAAACTCATCAAAGATAGCGCCATCGAGCGACTAAAAGAGCTGATGAAATTTGCCGCCGTCACGACGCCAAATCTGCGCGAAGCAGACGTGCTTTTCGGCGATGATTTTACGAATTTGCCGTGCGACGTGATCGTGAAAAAACACATCATCGCCGGCAAGAGCATCGACACGCTCTACCGCAAGGACGGCAGCGTGCAAAACTTTGAGACGCCGCTAGCTGATCCGCTGGTTATCATCGGCGCGGGATGCACGTTTTCTAGCTCGCTAGCCTGCCTGCTCGCGCGCGGCGAGAGCCTAGAAAGCGCCATCCAGCAAGGCAAAGAGTACATCTACAACGCCATAATCACCGGCATCGACACGAATCTAGGTGTGAGAAAACTGCTAAATCACGGGGTTAAATTTTAAATTTAGCGTGCTTGACGCCGTAAATTAAATTTGCGAGGATTTATGAGTATAAGCTACAAAACGTCTTTTATCATTATTATTATTTTTTTTCTAATAGCGACGACGGCCGTCTACTTAAATTCAAACGGTGGACGAGAGCTGTCGCGAAACTACGAAAAAAATCGTATCGAGATTTTAGCATTGCGCGATTTTGCGCGCGAGATTAGGCCTCGTGGAGTTTGGTTTGACCTGCGCTTAGACGGAGCCCTGGTTGAGACGTTTAGAGCAGAGAGTGCCGATAAAAACCAAACCGCGAGCTTCATCCGCGTAGATAAGCAAACGAGCGTGCAGGAACCACTGCGGATACTGGGCTGGGACGAACAGACTTTTAGCGAACTAAAAGCCAAACTAAAAAGCGCAAACGTCATAGGCGTAAGAATCTGGGACAACGACGAGACGACGATTTATTATCGCGATGATGGCTTTGGAGTCGCGTATTACGAGATTTTTGACGACGCTTCGGACGAGATACTGCGAGGCGACAAAGAGGCGGGCTGCGACGATAGATTTCATTCAGACGGCGTAGCTTTGATTTATGACGGCGGGGCTACCGTGGATTTTATGTGTGTAAATAAAGACGGCAAAAATATAAAACGTAGATAAAAATCTAAATTTTAGATTTACGCTTTAAATTTGGGGTTTGGTTTGGTGGCTAAATTTGATCCTAAATAAGGAGAGATAAATTTACGAGCGGTTTTGTTAAATTTGACTGCCGATGAGCGGGTTTTGTCTGGCTCGCTCGTTAAATTTTGATGCAGATAACGGCGGCAAATTTTACCGTGATGCTTCTCGTTATTTATCGGTTTTTTCTAAAGGTATTATAAGATTTATTTGCCTTTCTATCTCGCCGGCTTGTTTGGACGTTAAACTTTCCACCGAAGAAGGTCTATAGAAAAGATATTTTCTCTTTTTTGCTATCAACACATAAGATGGCGCAAAAGCAAAATAGCCGGAACTGCAAAAGGCCAAATCCTTGCTTTTGATAACCGTATCTCCGAAAATATATCTGTTTATGACGATCCTATCTCTGTAAATTTCAATGTAGTTAAAAAATATAAGCTTGTATAAAAGCCTACCCAAAAATAAAGAACCCAGAATGCCCAGCATCTGCATCCAGCCGTCGTAATATATCGCGGTAGGCAGGGCGGGCACGAGTAGGAAAAAGCTAAATCCGATAAAATCAAACATTACCATGAATGGATTTCGTTTGCCTAGCCTGTAAAGTAGCTCCGACTCTTTATTTTCTTTGCCTATACTTTCGTTCATATCATCCGCCTAAAGTCAAATTTTAAATTTATCCAGCCTAGTTTTATGCAAACGGCGAGCGGTTAAAATCGTCAAGTTGCGCTGCTGCTCAAAACTTACGCCGTCCTTTAAATTTGACCCAAATTTACGGTCAAATTTAACCCGCACTCCCGCTTAATCGCTACCAAATTTACCTAAAACTTATCTGCGCATCGTCCGTGCCGTCTTCGAGCGAGATGTTGTAGCCGCCGGTATTTGGCGGGCGTTTATAGATATCTTGCGGGCGGATATCCAGCACCTCGTCGCTGAAAAACACGCACTCGCGCTCGCCAGTATCGACGTCGCGCACCCAGATTTTGCCGTCGTCGACGATCTCCTCGTCAAACTCTATCACACGGTTTTCGTAGATTTTGCCCAGCAGTCGCTCGTGCAGGCGGTTCTCGCGCTCAAACTCTAGCTGCGCTTGCAGGCACTCCGCCTCGTCGATGAAAATCGGCTCCAGCACGATCTTGTCGCCATCTAGCACACACTCGAATTTCTCCAGCGTCGAGCAGTCCACCTCGCTGCCGCCCAGCCTCACGACGTCCTTGTTGCGCATGAAGTAGCGGTTGGTGAGGTTGCCCATCAGCGCCTCGTACGCCGTGCTGCCGATCGCGCGTTTGAGTAAAAACTCGTTTTGAAACGCCAGCACCAGCTCCACCTCGCACTCGCGCAGGATCTCTTCGTTTAGCTCGGTGTTCTCGCTTAGCAGCTTCGCCGATTCGTCGAGAAATAGGCTAATAGGCCTTTTTTGCTTCATCGTTACGCGCTTTAAAAGCTCGGGCAAGAAGCTGTTTAGCAGGAAGCTTAGCGCGCTTTTGTCGCAGCTTGCGGCGTTAAATATCACGATTTTGCTGTTATTTAGCAGTCCTGCGATACTCGCGTCGTCGCGCGCTCCCTCGCCGTCGCCGTTTAGCGAGTCGTCGTTCATGAGGCCCAGAAACGGCGACATCATCATCGAGTAGTTGCGAAAATCATCTCTCGTACGCTCGTCGCCGATGTCCTTGTAGCGGCTCGTCGCGTCTAAAAACTCGTCCGCGGTCGCTATAAACGCACGGTTTATCATTATCGTCTCACGGGTGAAATTTAGCGTCGAGGAGTCGAGATTGTCGCAGATGAGGCTCAGCGCATCTTTAAACTCGAGCATCTTTTCCAGGTCTTGCGAGAGGCGCAGTATCGTCGCCACGTCAAATGTAAAATCACGCGCTAGCGTGCGCACGTCGGTGTAGAACGCGTCCGTGTAGCAGTCGTTTAACGGCGTGATTTTTTTAGCGAAAATTTTAAGCGCCTTTAGCACCTTAAAAAACTCGGTCGCGATGCTTGAGCCAAACTCCTCCCAAAACTTCTCTCTTGATTCCATCGGCTTTTTCACGCAGTTTTTAAAGTCTCGCAGCTTCATCGAGGCGATGAGGTTTATCGGCGCGTCCAGTCTCGCACCCACGCTCACGACGTCTTTTAGGCGTCCCGCTCTGCGCGCTAGAGCCTTGATTTTGGCGCTCTCGCCGCCTTTATAATCCACGGCAAACACCGCGTAGCCGTTTTGCATGCGGTCAAGCAGATTTGGATATATCATCGCAGTCGTCTTGCCGCTGCCCGTCTCTCCGATGATAGCGGCGTGCGTGAAGTCGCTAGGTATCAGCGCGCCTTTTTTCTCCGCGTTTTCCCGCGTTCTTGTAAATCCCATTATTTTTTGCATATTTTTCCTTGTCAGGGGCGATTGTAACGAAATTTGGTTTAAAGATTTAAATTTGACGTATCGGCAAGCGGGTTAAATTTGGCGCGGGGACGGGATGAGAATCTAGCCCGCAAAACCCGCACCGCAAAAATGCTAGATCAAATTTAAGCTTTAAGTAGAGCAGGGCGGGTCGCACTGAAATTTGGCTCAAATTTGCCGCAAGCGGGCGAAACTACTCCACTTTTTTGCAAACGGCGGCCGAGTGCGTGAGTAGATCGTGCAAATTTAGCGCGTCCTTGCGAAAAAAACAGAGGCAAAGTCCGACCACGCTAACGCCTGCGAGCAAGAAGCAGATATAGCGGAGCAAAACGCGCGCAAAGCCGAGCTTGCGGCCGCTGCGTAGGTCGATGAGGTAGATATTTTGCGAGCGGTAGCCGGGCGTCTGGGCTTTGATCGCAAAAAAGGCGCAGCAGATAAGAGCGACCGCGAGATTTGCCCCGAATATCGCGGTTTGGTTGTGCAAAAAGTCGTCTTTGCCGTCCAAAAAAACATAGGTCGTGAGGTAATAAATCGGCATCCCGATCAAAAAAAGATCGGTGATAAAGGCCTTGACTCGCGTGCCGATGCCGGCTAGCTGCGCTTTTTGTTTTGCCAAATTTACTCCTTTTGTTTTTATTTTCGGGCGCGTGTTTTGGATTTGAGCGCCAAATTTGCTCGCGAGCGCCCAAATTTATGCACCTCAACTTTTGTTGCGGCAAATTTACGTCTGCTTGTGCTGCCGCTTCGGTGCAGTAAATTTGCGGCTCGTTTCCGCACACCGCCGCTTGCGCCGTCTTAGCCGGCCAACCTTGCTCCGTTCGTAAACGGCGCTTTGTTTGCGGCCGGATTAATTTATTTTCTCGGCGCGGCGCAATCTTTATGGGTTCCGCCGCGTTCGTCTGTTTTTGGTTGCGCGTCCCGTTTGTGGCAATTGATAAAATTTTATCTCGCGCATTTTTATCGTCAAATCTGCTCGCGTTTAATTTATCGCCGACTCCGTATCGCTATCAAGGCGTAAGCAAAAGCCCGGTATCAAGTGCGGATTCCAAATTTACGGTATTTATCTTATGCCCAAACTGTGCGCCGTTTTTAAAATCATAAATTTTAGGATGCGCTTTCGTGGGCGCAAATTTACTCAAACCTAAATTTGACGGTTGCCACCAAATACGCAAGACGGCAACGTAAATTTAATACCGCCTCGATCGAGACTTGCAAAAAAAACGCAACGACGGGCTTCGTTTATCGTCAAATTTATCGCTCAAAATATCGCGGAATGCAGCATAACCTAGTCAAATTTGATTTATGCTCGGTTTGCTTTGTTTGTCGCATGCAAAATCCGTCCAAATTTGCACGGCTATATCAAGCCAAGCCGCGAAATTTGAAAATTTAGTTGCCTCTGCTGCCGGGCTTTATCGCCTTGCTTCCGTCGGCGCAGAGCGGGCAGTTTGCAGGCTCGTAAATCTCAAACTCAAAGTTTCCAAGCGCAAAAAACGGCTTGTCGGCAGGTAGTTTGGCGCTGGGTTTTGCGACGCTGCCGGCTAAATTTGCGACCTTACAAAAGCCGCGATTAGCAAGTGCTGCAAAAGCTACTACCTTGCCGCCCAGGCTTTCGATCACGCGTGCGGCCTCTAGCGCCGAGCCGCCCGTAGTGATGATGTCCTCGCAAACGATAAATCGTTCGCCCTTTCTCACCTCAAAGCCGCGTCGTAGGCTCATTACGCGCTCGACTCGTTCGGTAAAGATAAAGCGTTTTTTTGCTGCGCGAGCTAGCTCGTAGCCCGCCAAAATGCCGCCTAGAGCGGGCGAACAGACGCTATCAAACTCTACGCCCGATTTTTCGATGACGGCGGCTAACTCGTCAGCTAGTGCGCCCGCTAGCTGCGGATCTTCGAGCACTTTGGCACTTTGCAAATAAAACTGCGAGTGGTTGCCGCTACTAAGCAAAAAATGCCCCTGCAAAAATGCACCCGCATCCTTGTAAATTTTCTCTAAATCCATCATTTTTCCTTTGTAAAATTTGAGCGAATTTTACCCTAAGCGCGCTTAAGCTACTATTTTTTGAGCTTTTATCGGCTTGCGATTTTGCGTTATTATAAAACTACGCCAAGTCAAAAGCGGCTAGCAATTTAAATTTGGATAAAATCAATAAACATATTTTGTGGTAGTAGGAAAAATGGACTAAATTTGACTCAAAATGATTATAGCGGTAAAAAATTGCACCAAAAAGCGCAAAGTAGCTGGAGAATTTTGCGGCTCGTCAAATTTAACGAGCCGCATACAGATTTAGACTTTTAAAAGCTCGCTCTCTTTTTCTTTTACGAGCGAGTCGATCTTTGACGTGTAGCTGTCAGTGATCTTTTGGACTTCGTCTTGTCCTTTTTTGCTCTCGTCTTCGGTGATTGTTTTATCTTTTTCTAGCTTTTTTACCTCGTCGTTAGCGTCTTTTCTGATGTTTCTGATGCTAACTTTCGCCTTTTCGCCAAATGCCTTAGCGTGCTTGGCGTTTTCTTGGCGTTGCTCAACCGTCATCGGAGGGAAAAATAGCTTCACGCTTTCGCCGTCGTTGTTCGGATTTACGCCGATATTTGCCGCAGAGATCGCAGCTGTGATGGTTTTTAGCATCGGTTTTTCCCACGGCGTGATGCTTATAGTGCTCGCATCGCTCGTTAGCACGGTGGCGACTTGGTTTAGCGGGGTTTGGCTACCGTAATAATCCACGTAAATATTATCGACTATGCTTATATTTACCTTGCCCGTACGAAGCGTGCTAAAGTCGCGTTTTAGGCCCTCGATGCACTTGTCGCTATGCTCTTTTTGTTTTTTGTAAATTTCATTCAGCATTTATATCCTTTACTAAAATTTTGGTCGTCGTTTTTCCGTTTACTTTGAGGCTCATTCTCACTTTATAGCGGTCGATCGGCTTGTTAAATTTAAGCGTCATCTGCCCGTTTTCAAGCTTGACTTTTTTTGTTTTTTGTCCTGTCATCGAGAAATAGCCATGCGTCGCGTTCTCGTCGGTTTTGATGATAAGTTCGCTGATTTTATTGTCTTTGGGATAGTCTTGCGGTAATATCCATTCGGCTTTTAGAAATTTACTAGCAAGCGCGGATGGCAGGTGTGTGCCGTTCATCGCAGGGATCCTGTCTAGTTCGTGCAGATCGCTGTTTGCCGCGACTGCGCCGGAGTTTTGGCTCAGTATCACCTCGATGCCGTGCTCAATTGCTACATCGCGCACCCTGTCGTTATATTCGCCGAAAGGATAAGCAAAATAGCGCGGTTTGTAGCCCATATTTTTTTCAAATTTGCTTATGCCGTCCTCAAAGTCGTTTTTTAATTTCTCTTCGTTAAGACCGACCATGTGCAAGTGACCGTAGGAGTGATAGCCGACTTCGCCGTATTTTTCGATCTCTTTGATCTGCTCAAAGGTCATAAAGTCGCCGTATTTTCGCGCGGTAGCCTCGACGTAGATCATCAGCGCAAACGGATATCCGTACTCTAAAAATATCGGCAAGCCTTTTTCGTAAAAGCTCTTGTAACCGTCGTCTACGGTTAAAACAACCCAGTTATCAGATACCGGCTCGCCGTTTTTGATAGCGTCCACGAGCTTTGAAAGAGGGATGATCTCGTAGCCTTTTTCTTTAAAATACTCAAACTGTTCGCGTAAATTTTTGCTAGAAATGTTGGTGCTAGGGTGCCTGTCGTCGTCAAATCTGTGATAGTTAAAGATATGCGCGTCTGCAAGCGCAAACTGCGCTGCCGCGAAAAATGCAAGCGCGGAAACTATTTTTTTCATTGACGCTCCTTATTTTTGCTCGCTTACTGGAGCCTCTGGAGCTGCAGGAGCATTAGGAACTTGCGGAACGACTGCCTCTGGAGCCGCAGGTAGTGACGAAGTATCGATGCTATCTATTAGAGATTTGCTGCTTTGCGTGTTATAAACATAGCTTAGCGCTAGGGTGTTTAGGATAAACAAAATGCCCACGACGAAGGTAAATTTAGCCAAAAATCCGGCCGGTCCTTTTGCACCAAATAGGCTTTCGTTGCTACCGCTATATGCGCCCAGTCCGATAGAGGAGCTTTTCTGAAGCAAAACGGCGATCGTCAAAACTACCGCAAAAATAAACTGCAATACTAAAAAAAGCGAATCCATTAAAAATCCTTTTAAATTTTTAAAATTAGTCGCGATTATACTAAAAAAGTTTTGAATTTGGGTTAAATTTCTTTTTCTATCTCATAAAGTTCGTAGCGCACGGCCTTAAAAATCTCGGAAATTTTAACGTCGACGAGCTTAAAACACTCCTCTAAAACCCTTGCGCTTTCTTGCGCGCGTTTAATGTTGGCGGTTTGCAAATCGTCCAAATTTAGGCGAGTTTGCTCGTCTTTTAGGCTTGGTTTTAGCACGTCGTTTGCGGCGTCGCGAAATTTTAAGAATTCTTTTTGCGGGATTTTTGATTTGTGGCGGAGATTTTTGATTTTTTTAGCGAGGGCTAGGTCGTCAAAGCCGTAACGCCTGACGTCCTCGACGACTCTAAGCCCTTCTTTTAAGCGGTTTAAATTTGCGTCTATTACGCGGTAGAGCCGCTCTTCGTTAGTCATCGCTATTAAAAAATCCTAAAATTCTAAGCAATGAAACGAATAAATTTAAGAAATCAAGGTAAAGATCAACTGCGCCCTCGATCGGAGTTTCGTAGTTGCCGCGGATGATATTTTGCGTATCGTAAAGGATATACGCGCTAAATAAAACCGCGCCTATGCTAGCGATACCGAGCTGTAAAACCGGGCTGTGGAAAAATATATTTATGATCGCAGCCACGAGCAAAACGATAAGCGCGATAAAAAGCATCTTGCCCATCGCGGTAAAGTCGCGTTTGGTGTTCATCGCAAATACGCTAAGTCCGCCAAATGCTACAGTCGTAAGCGTAAAGGCCTGAGCCACTATCGCCGCGCCTCCTGGCATCGCAAAAGTGCGTCCCAAAATAGGCGTAAGAGTAAGTCCGCTAACGAAAGTAAAGGCAAAAAGCAGGATCAAATTTAGGCCCGCTTTGCGTTTAGCAAACATTAAACCGACCAAAAG
>CAURRL010000025.1:0-9823 GCA_963526895.1 uncultured Campylobacter sp.
ATAATAGTCTTTGCGGACTATGCCGGTTTTTGGGTCTCTTTTTATCTTTAAAGCCAGGCCGCTTTTGTCGACCACAGGGCGAGTTTCGTTTTTCCCCGCAGGGAGCTCATACTCCCGAATAGCTAAATCGGGGTCAACTTTAAACTTGGCGGTAGCGGTTATTTTACGTTGTAGCATAGTTAGCCTTTCGTCTTTTTGATTTTGGGGACATGCTAGCCAGAATCAAAATCAGAGTCAAGGAAAAAAGCTAACCGCAAAAATGGCGGGTTAGCTTTTTGGTAAGCTTTTATGCATGAATTCGATAAAAATCGCATTCGTGAGCATTGTTTCTTTTTATCGCAAAGCGGCCTAGGATCGCATTCGTAAAGAAAGTTTTGGGGGGTTTAAAAAGTGGATTGGTGACCCTTACGAGAATCGAACTCGTGTTACCAACGTGAGAGGCTGGTGTCCTAACCGCTAGACGAAAGGGCCAACAATAATAAAATAAATCGTGGTGCCCCGTGTAGGGCTCGAACCTACGACCCCATCATTAAGAGTGATATGCTCTACCAACTGAGCTAACGAGGCAAATGGCGCAGCGGACGGGGCTCGAACCCGCGACCTCCGCCGTGACAGGGCGGCATTCTAACCATCTGAACTACCGCTGCACCTAAAATGGTGGTCGCTATAAGACTCGAACTTATGACATCCACCTTGTAAGGGTGGCGCTCTACCAACTGAGCTAAGCGACCTAAAAGACTAAATCGTGGCGACCCTTAAAGGATTTGAACCTCTGTTGCTACACTGAGAGAGTAGAGTCCTGGGCCACTAGACGAAAGGGTCTATGTAAAAAATGGTGTCCTGTGCTGGACTCGAACCAGCGACCCCTTCATTAAAAGTGAAATGCTCTACCGACTGAGCTAACAAGACAATTTTTCAAAAAACAAAACGTGATTATATATAAAAAAGGCTGATTTGTCAAGACAAAAAGCCGCTGTTTTTCAAATTTAGCCTCAAATTTGATTTATTTTGACAAATTTTGCATTCGTCAAAATCGCGAGAAAAGTCAAATTTGACCCAAATTTAAAAAGGTCAAATTTGACTGAAAAACTAAAAAGGGATTTTAGCGTCCCTTAAATTTAGCAAGAAAAGCAAGTCTTAAACTCATACGGAGTAGGGCGCGCTTCATACGGCCATACTTGACTCTCAAATTTATAATGCTGATACGCGTTTATAAACGTCGGTGTCATGATCGGGTGCAGATATTCATTATCGCGAATTAGTGCCTCTAGGCTACCCCTTAACGTATGTGGGAGCTGCTCGATACCGCGCTCGCGGATTTCATCTAGGTGCAGTTTAAATAAATTTTCATCCATCGGGCCGACCGGCTCCATCTTGTGTTTTACGCCGTCAAGCCCAGCCATCAGCATCGCTGAAAAGGCCAAATACGGGTTTGCCGTACCGTCAGGGAAGCGCATTTCGGCGCGGACCGATTTTTCTCCGGAGCCGTACGGGATACGGATCGAGGCGGAGCGGTTTTGGCTAGAGTATGTTAGTATCGAAGGCGCTTCAAAGCCGGGGATTAGGCGTTTGTAGCTGTTTGTGCTCGGGTTTGTAAACGCCGCGACGCTTCTTGCGTGTTTTAAAATCCCGCCGATATACCAGCGCGCAAAATCGCTCAAATTTGCGTATTTTCCTTCGCCGTAGAATAAATTTTTACCGTCTTTCCACACCGACTGATGCACGTGCATGCCACTGCCGTTGTCGCCGTAGAGCGGTTTTGGCATAAACGTCGCCGTTTTTCCGTTTAGGTGTGCGACCATTTTGACGACGTATTTGTAAATTTGCACGTTGTCGGCTGCCTCAAGAAGTGTACCAAATTTAACGCCAAGCTCGCCTTGTCCTTGCGCGACTTCGTGGTGCCCTAGCATGACTTCTAGGCCGACTTGCTCTAAAACCTGCATCATCTCGGCGCGCAGATCGACCATGCTATCGGTCGGTTGCGTCATCAGATAGCCGCCTTTTCTTCTTGGGCGGTGGCCGGTGTTGTAGCTGTCTTTAAAGTCTCTAGCGTCGTTCCATTCGCCCTCTTCGCTATCCACTTCAAACATCGCGCAGTTTGGGCTATCCACTATTTTTACGTTATCAAATATAAAAAACTCATTTTCCGGCCCAAAATACGCCACGTCGCCCATGCCGCTCTCTTTTACGTAGGCCATGGCTTTTTTAGCTATCGAGCGCGGGCATTTTTCGTAAATTTGACCCTTGTAAATGTCGTAAATATCGGCAAAAACCACAACCGTAACGTCGGCGGTAAAAGGATCTAAAAAGGCGCTGGTCGCCTCAGGGCACATCAGCATGTCGCTTCTTTCGATCGGTTGCCACCCTCCTAGTGAGCTCGCATCCATCGGTATGCCGTTTACGAAATGATCTTTTTCTACGAATTTTATGTTATAAGATATGCTGTGCCAAGCGCCGTTCATATCGGTAAATCTAAAATCCACGAATTTGACCTCGTGTTCTTTGCAAAAATCAAAAAAATGATCGACGCTTTTTACAAATTTTCCCATTTTTCGCTCCTGTGTTTATTGATTTCGTAATTTTATCATAAAATTTTACTTTTAAGATTAATTTAAATAATTTTTTCTACCCGATCTAAAATTTTACAAATTCTCTATCGCGGTTTTTAAATACCGTACACTTGCTAAAGCCTAAATTTCTAGCGATTTGCTCGCATTTTTCGCCGTTTAGACCGACCTGGTCTTTTGCGTGCGCGTCCGATCCAAACGTGATAGGTATGTCTTTTTCGGCGATCATTTCTAGTAAATTTACGCTCGGATACTGCTCGCCGATCGGTTTTCTAAAGCCGGCCGCATTTATCTCGACCGTCAAATTTGCCTTTTTTATCGCATTGATGGCGTCTTTGGCGAGGAGTCTAACGTCTGTTTTTGGCATAAATTTAAATACCTTTAGCAAATCCAAATGCCCGACGATGTCAAATTTGCCCGACTTTGCCATCTTTTCTACGCAGTAAAAATAATCCCGCCAAATTTGGTCTATGTCGCGCTTTTTATATTCACCGATAAACTCGGGATTATCAAAGCCCCAGCCGCCTAAAAAATGCACCGAACCAATGAGGTAATCAACCTTGCGCCCTAAAACCCGCTCGTCCATAAAGCCCTCTAAAAAATCGACTTCGTATCCGAGCAGGATTTTGATCTGTCCGTCAAATTCGTCTCTAAGGCGCAAAATCTCGCTCTCGTAAGCCTCCATCTGCGAAAACTCCATGCGGTACGCTTCGTCAAATTTCATCGGCGCGTGATCGCTAAAACCAAAATACTCGCAGCCTGAATTTATCGCGCTTAAAACGTACTGCCTGGGCTCATCTACGGCGTGTTTGCAAAGTGGCGTGTGGTTGTGCAGATCGACTCTCATTTTTATCCTTAAATATTTTGCAAATGCTACCTAAAATTTAATAAATTTAAGGATAAAGTTTGGGTTTTTAAACTTATATTTCGTTAATTTTCTATATAATCAGCCCAAATTTAAATAGGAGTTTTTATGACACAAGAAGAACTTGACGCCTTGATGGCGGGCGATTTCGAAGATGAAGAGATCGGCGAGGAAAAAGCGGAAGAAATTGCGCCGCCTGCGGAAGAGAGCGCGAAAAAAACCGATCCGGCGCCGAGTGAACAAATAATAAACTACGAGGGCACTGAGATGCGTATATCCTCGAACATGCCGTGGCCTCCGCCTCCTCCGACGGATGATCACAAGATGGTTCATCAGCTAGACGACGTCACAAAGGACAGCGAGGAAAAAGCTACGCAGATGTTTGACAAGCTCGATGCGATCAATAACTTCTCTATGGACGCGGAGAACGGGCTTAGCAAGATTATTAGCGGTATAGAGGCTAATATCGAAATTTTTACCAAACTACACGAAAAATTCCCAAATATCACCGCTTTTTCTGAAGCGCTAGAGAAAAATAACGCCCTAAAAAGCTCCGCCGAAATGACGCTAGATAACGTTAGAATGGCGGAAGATGAGATAATGATGGCGATGGATATGATGCAGTATCAAGACATCCACCGTCAAAAGATCGAGCGCGTAATTAACGTTATGCGCGCGCTTAGCAAGTATATGAGCAGTCTGTTTGAGGGCAAGATCGACGACGAGAAGCGCGTGGCCTCGGCCGTACATATCGCGGGCGATACGCACACTGAAAATCTCGTCAGCAACGACGACATCGAAGCTCTGATAGAAAGTTTGGGCAAAAAATAGTGCTAAAGCCCGAGCTTTTATCCCCAGCAGGGAATTTAACTAAGCTAAAAATAGCTCTAGAGTACGGCGCGGACGCGGTTTACGCTTCTGTTGCGAGCTTTTCGCTTCGCACCCGTTCGGCGCGCGAATTTAACCTTGAAAGCTTTAAAGAAGCCATCGAGTACACGCACGCAAAGGGCAAGAAATTTTACGCGACGGTAAACGCGTTTCCTTTTAATTCTCAAATCGAGCCGCTAAAACGCCACCTTCAAACGGTATCGGCAATGAAACCCGATGCCTTTATCATCGCGACTCCTGGCGTCATGAGCCTGGCAAAAGAAATAGCCCCCGACATCGAGATCCACCTATCGACACAGGCAAACGTCATGAATGCTCTGGATGCCAAAATCTACCACGAAATGGGCGCAAAACGTATCGTCGTAGCACGCGAAATGAGCTTAAAAGACGTCGTAAAAATAAAAGAGCAAATCCCGACGCTAGATATCGAAATTTTCGTACACGGCTCGATGTGCTTTGCATACTCGGGACGCTGTTTGGTTAGTGCAGTGCAAAGCGGCCGCCAATCAAACCGCGGCAGCTGCGCCAACGACTGCAGGTTTAAATACGAACTCTACGCCAAAAATCCCGAAAGCGGAACGCTGTTTCGTCTGGAAGAGGACGAAGGCGGTACGCACGTGATGAACTCGAAGGATTTAAATTTATCCGCACACATCAAAGACATCATCGAAAGCGGCGCGGTCGATAGCCTAAAAATCGAAGGCCGTACGAAAAGCGAATACTACGCCGCCTGCGCGACCAGAGCCTACCGCATGGCCGTAGATGACGCAGCGGCGGGAAAATTCGACGCGCAAATTTACGCCGGCGAACTAAATACGCTAAAAAATCGCGGCTTTACCGACGGCTACCTGGTAAATCGCCCGTTTGAAAAGGCTGATACGCAAAATCACGCTAGCAGCCTAGAAGAAGGCACTCATCAGGTAAATGCTTTGACTTTAGACGGCGAGTTTTTTAAATGCAAATATAAAATTTTCCCGGGCAATGAGTACGAGATCGTAGCTCCGCTAGGCGCACAGATAGATGAGTGCGAGAGCGAAATATCGCAAATTTTCACTCGCGACGGCAAGAAATTTATCAAATTTAAAAAGCTCGTAACCAAAAAAGGCAAGGAAATAGCGCAAATCCACAGCGGCAACGAAAACGAAGTAAATTTGGGCGCAAGGCTGCCTAAATTTAGCTTTTTAAGAGAGGAAATAAAATGAAATTTGTTTCAATTATAATGGGAAGCAAGAGCGACTACGACGTGGTTAGCGAGGCGGCTAAAACGCTTGAGAAATTTAACATTCCTTACGAGCTGATTATTAGCTCCGCGCACAGAAGCCCAAAGCGAACGAGCGAATACGTCGCCGCAGCCGAGGAAAAGGGCGCGCAGGTATTTATAGCAGCAGCTGGCATGGCAGCGCATCTAGCGGGCGCTATCGCGGCAAACACCACTCGCCCCGTGATCGGCATACCGATGGCAGGCTCGGCGCTTAGCGGCGTGGACGCGCTTTATTCGACCGTGCAGATGCCAGGCGGCATGCCTGTGGGCACCGTAGCGATCGGCAAGGCCGGCGCGGTAAACGCAGCCTATCTGGCGCTGCAAATTTTGGCTCTAAACGACCAAAATCTAGACGAAATGCTAAAAGCCGACCGAGCAGCCAAAGCCAAGCAGGTGGAGGATGATTCGGCGAAGGTGGAAGTTTTACTCGCCTAAAGGAGCAAAGATGCAGACATACCTAAATATAGACGAATTTTGCAAGCTCGTACACCTAGAGCGCGAGGTGATCGAGGGGATGATAAATCGCGGCGTGCTAAATACGAAAGAGGAGGGCGGCGAGATCCTCATAGAGGCTAGCCAGGGCACGATGAGCGTGGTGCCTAGCGTCGTGGCCGTACCTGCGCCCCAGATCGGCGCGGATGGCTTTAGCTTCGTAGAAAAGACGATCGGCACAATATTAAATTTGCACGAAAAGGTGCTTGATGCCAAAGACGAGACGCTAGAGACTCTGCGCAACGAAAATAAGTTTTTAAAAGAGGCGCTAATCTCGATGCAAGAGCTCTACGACGAGGATCGCCGTACGGTTGAGACGCTAACGTCGCAGCTAAAAAATTCGCAAGAAGAAGTCGAATTTTTAAAACGAAAATACAAACTTATGTGGAACAAAGCGGTTGAAAATTTTAAAGGCGATAAGGAATAGGTGTGGAAATTTTAGAGATAGAGAGTTTTAAAATTTACGGACTAAAAACTCGCACCAAAAATGCCGACGAGATAAACGGCGACGGTAAAATTCCGGCCTTATGGGCTAAATTTACGAGAGAATTTTATGACGGCAAGAGTGAAATTTACGGCGTTTATTGTAGTTACGAAAACGGTGTAAACGGGCTTTATGATTTATTTATCGGTACGAAGTCGCTTTGTTCGGGCGGTGAAATTTTAGAGATAAAAAGCGGCAAATACGCTGTTTTTAGCTTTCCAAACGAGCCGCAAAACGTAGCAAAATTTTGGGGAGAAATTTGGAAATATTTTGAAGGCTCAAAGCTAAAAAGAGCCTACGAAACGGACTTTGAGTTTTACGACGGCGACGAGATAAAAATTTATATCTCGGTTTTAGATTAGGAAAAAATGGACAACAAAAATAGCGGATCGATCTTAAGTTTTATCGAAAAATTTGGCAACAAGCTGCCTAATCCCACCATGCTTTTCGTCTATCTTTCGGTTATTACGATTTTGCTGTCGTTTGTGCTAGAGAGACTTGGCGTGAGTGTCAGCTATCAGGCTATCAAGGACGGCCAGATCTCGCAGCTAAGCGTAAACGTCGTAAATTTGCTCTCGGCTGATAGTATCAGAACCTTTGTTTCGTCCGTACTTAAAAACTTCACCGGTTTTTATCCGCTTGGCGTGGTTTTTGCGATCATTTTAGGTATCGGCGTGGCGGACAAGGCCGGGCTTTTATCGGCGCTCGTTAAAAAAATCGCTCTAAAATCGTCTAAAAAATGGATAACTCCTATCGTGATATTTTTGGGCGTGATGTCCAACGTCGCCTCCTCAGTCGGCTACGTCGTGTTGATACCGCTCGGAGCTATTTTGTTTGCAGGCTTTGGACGCCATCCTATCGCGGGGCTCGCGGCGGCTTTTGCGGGCGTTAGCGGAGGCTGGTCGGCAAATCTGCTAATCGGCACGAACGATCCGATGTTTGCGGCGTTTTCTACGCAGGCGGCTAGCGTGCTAAATCCTGATTATGTCGTTTTGGCTACGGCAAATTGGTACTTTATGATGGCTTCTACCTTTTTGATCGTGATCGTGGGCTCTTTCGTGACCGATAGGATAGTCGAGCCTAGGCTGGGTAAATTTAGCTTTGAGGGCGCGTTAAATTTGGGCGAGCGCGACCAGATCAGCGCGGAGCAAAAACGCGGGCTAAAATTTACCCTCATCGCGACGGTTGTTTTTGCGGTCCTTTTGTTGGCGGCGCTTTTACCGTCAAATTCGCTCTTTGGCGCAAAAGAGGGCGAGAGCTTTATGAAGTCCGTTTTCATGCACTCTATCATCATTTTTATGATGCTATTTTTTATAGTAGTGGGCGCAGCATACGGCGCAGGAGCGGGGACGATAAAAAATAGCGGCGACGCGGTTAAGTTTATGGAGCAAGCTGTCGCTGAGCTATCGGGATTTTTAGTTTTGATATTTTTCGCGGCTCAGTTTACCTATCTCTTTAACGCCTCAAACATCGGGCTGGTGCTATCGATAAAAGGCTCGGTTTTTTTAAAAGATATCGGCCTAACGGGGCTTAGTCTCATTATCGTTTTTATAGTCGTGATCGCGTTTATAAATTTATTTATCGCCGTGGATTCGGCTAAATGGGCGATGATGGCGCCTATTTTTGTGCCTATGTTTATGAATCTAGGCCTCTCTCCCGAGCTAACGCAGGCTGCGTTTAGGATAGGTGACTCGACGACAAATATCATCACGCCTTTGATGCCGTTTTTCGTGCTGATAGTGGCGTTTATGCAGCGCTACGACAAGGGGCTGAAAATCGGCTCGGTAGTCTCGATTATGCTGCCTTACACGGTCGCGTTTTTACTCTCGTGGGCGGCGCTGATGTCGGTTTGGTACGCTTTTGACCTACCTTTGGGGCCTGGCGCGGCTATACATTATCTAAAATAAAATTTTAAAAAGGAAGAGAAATGACGTTTTCAGAGATTATTTTGACGTTGCAAAACTATTGGCGCGAGCAGGGTTGCGTGATACTACAGCCCTACGATATGCCGGCGGGTGCGGGTACCTATCATCAGGCGACATTTTTAAGGAGCCTGGGACCAAAGCCATGGGCGACTGCGTACGTAGCGCCCTCTCGCCGCCCGACTGATGGCAGATACGGCGAAAATCCAAACCGTTTGGGTGCATATTATCAGTTTCAAGTGCTCATTAAACCAAGTCCTGAAAATATACAGGAGCTTTATCTAAAAAGCCTCGAAAAGCTCGGGTTAAATTTGAAAAATCACGACATCCGCTTCGTCGAGGATAACTGGGAGAGCCCGACGCTGGGCGCTTGGGGGCTAGGCTGGGAGGTCTGGCTAGACGGCATGGAGGTGACACAGTTTACGTATTTTCAACAAGTTGGCGGCATCGCATGCGAGCTGGTTTCTGCCGAGATCACTTACGGCCTTGAGCGCCTAGCGATGTACTTGCAGGACGTAAATAGCGTCTACGACATCGTTTGGGACGATAGGGGCGGCAATATCGTTACCTACGCCGACGTGCATAAGCAGGGCGAATTTGAGTGGAGCAAATATAACTTTGAAATCGCCGACGTAGATATGTTATTTCGCCAGTTTGAAAATGCTTTCGGCGAGTGCAAACGCTGCCTGGAGGCTAAAATTTCGCTGCCTGCGTATGATTATTGCATGCTTGCTGCGCATACGTTTAACGTCCTTGACGCGCGCGGAGCGATCAGCGTAACGCAAAGGCAAGACTACATCCTAAAAATCCGCGAGCTAGCCAAGGAGTGCGCGCTAACGTACAAGGCTAGCATCGATGCCGCAAACGACGCGAAGGGCGAATAAAATTTGATGAAAATCAGCGAAATTTATAAAATTTTAGACGAGATTAGCCCGTTTGCAAGTCAAGAGGAGTGGGATAATAGCGGACTACTCGTGGGCTCGTTTGAGACGGGCGTGGAACGCGTTTACCTTAGCCTTGACGTTGATGATGATCTTTTAGACGAAGTGCAGCCAAACTCGCTCATCATCACACATCATCCGCTCATTTTTAAGGGGCTAAAGTCGTTAAATTTTGACACGTATCCAAGCGGCCTAATCGCAAAGATGATGGCTAAAAATTTAAGCCTAATCGCTATACACACGAACTATGATCTAAGCTATCTAAACGAATATGTGTTAAGTGAAATTTTGGGCTTTACGCCAAAGGAGCGCGATGGATTTGTGCTTTATGCGGATGTAAATTTAAGCTTTGACGAGCTTTGTGATAGGGTAAAAACAAAGCTAAATTTGAGCCATTTAAGAG
>CAURRL010000026.1:0-9755 GCA_963526895.1 uncultured Campylobacter sp.
CGAGACCCGCACCTTGAAAATGCTAATTTTAAAACCGCGACGCTTTGCGTCAGCAAAGCAGTATCGCCACCTCTAGCGTGCAGTGGGGGAGGTAGGGGTTTGGGTGTGGAAGGGGCGACGCTCTACTTCGCTTTGCTCGTAGCTGCAAGCAGACCGTAAGTAGAACCCCCTTCCTCTCCCGAAGAAAAACAATAGGTAGATGAAATTTACAGCAAGTCTTTTGTGTGGCGGGTTTGTTGTAAAAAAGACGCAGCACCAAATTTAACCAAACCAAATTTAGCACTTTCGCGATACGGGTCTCGGCCGGTAAAATTTAAAAATCAAACCACATTAAAAATACGATTTTCGCTTCGCTTGTAAAAAATATATAAATTTTACCTTAAGAAATATTTTTCTAAGGCTAAAGTGTGTAAAATAGTCGCAAAATTTTGAAAAAGCTCGTAAAAAGAGTGAAATTTATACGCAAAATGCGGATTTTGAGAGTAAAATCAGAAAAATTCTTTGAAAGGAAGTTAAATGAAAACTACATCTTTGGCATTAGCCGGGTTGCTTTTTGCGTCTGCACTGGGCGCAAAGGAGTTCGTATCTATCGGTACGGGAGCGATGACGGGCACGTATTATCCGGTCGGCGGAGCGATATGTCGCCTCGTAAATAAAGATCCGCAGATGAAATGCTCGGTGCAATCAACCGGCGGTTCCGTCTACAACGTAAATAACGTGCTAAAAAAAGAGCTAAATTTCGGTTTCGTCCAAAGCGACGTGGTTTATGATAAATTTAACGGCGTGGGCAAATTTGACGGAAACGGCGATCAAAATCTGCGCGCCGTCGTATCGATCTACCCCGAGCTTCTCGCGTTCGTCGTCTCAAAATCAAGCGGTATCGGCTCTATAAACGACCTAGAGGGCAAAGCGATAAACGTCGGCAACCCTGGCAGCGGTAACGAAATGACCGCGCTTGGCGTGTTTAAGGCATTTGGCTTTGACGAGAAAAAGCTAAAACATCACGGCGTACTCACTGCTGGCGAGTGCCCGCACGCGCTAAAAGATAAGAAAATCGACGGCTACTTCTACATGGTCGGCCACCCGACGGCCAACATCACTGACGCGGCAAACTCGCTACCTATCGATATCGTGAACATCGAGGGCGAGCAGGTGGATAAGATGATAGCTGCGATGCCGTATTTTGCCAAAGGCACGATACCAAAAGGCACCTATGAGGGCGTGGATCACGACGTAAACAGTATCGGCGTTAAAGCCGTACTAGTAACCGACAAGGGCATGAGCGACACTGCGGTAGCTGCGGTCGTAAAGGCCATTTTAGATAACTTCGACGAGTATAAGAGCCTGCACCCCGCACTCGCGGCGGTTACCAAAGAGAGCCTAGTAGAGGGGCTTTCCGCGCCTTTGCACCCTGCTGCTGAGGCTGAGTTTAAAAAAGCCGGCATAATAAAATAAACTAGCTAAGCCGTGCGGGTTAAATTTGACCTGCGCGGCTTGTTTTTGTTAAATTTAGGGCTTGTTTTTAGTTTTTTTGAGGATTTAAAATTTGACGCTTTATTAGTTTTTGTCGGCGGTTTTAAGCCGCTTGTAGGCGTCAAATTTTAGATTTGGCTCATGCGCGAATTTTAGGCTAGTTTTGCTTGCTGTTTGCAAAACCCGCATTTTTACGGTGCTGGGTTAAATTTGCCGATAAATTTAAGGCATAAAAGCTGGTCAAATTTAAAAATAGAGCCCCGATTTATACGGGCAAAATCACAAAATTTTAGAAAAAATTTAAGAGGTTAAGAGCAAATATGGATAAAAATCTAAACGAAACACGAACAAATACCGAGTCGACGCAGGAAAAGGAGGAGTTCGTCGAGGTAAAGACGCGCGAGATAAACTCGAACTTTTATATATATTTTACGAGCATTATCTGCTTTGCGTGGTCGGTTTTTCAGCTTTATATCGCGTATTTTCCGATGAACACGACTATGTCGCGCTCGGCGCACCTTGCGTTTGCTATTTGTCTGCTGTTTTTGCTCTATCCGCTTAAAATTCACAAAAAAGCCCACTCCAGCCTACCGTTTTACGACATCGCGCTTTGCGTTGTAGGTACGCTAGCCGCGCTCTATCCGCTTATAGAGTTTTACGCGCTAGCACAGCGCCCGGGAGACTACACGAGCTTTGATATCGCCGTGTCCTGCGTCGCCGTTGTCGTGCTGTTTGAGGCGGGCCGCAGGATCATCGGTCCAGCACTTCCTATCATCGCAGCGATATTTTTAGCGTATGATTATTTCGGTCAATACATGCCAGACATCATCGCGCACCAGGGCGCTAGCCTAAACAAACTCGCCGGCCACATGTATCTTACGACCGAGGGTGTTTTTGGCGTGCCGCTGGGCGTTAGCGTGAGCTTTATCTATCTTTTCGTCTTGTTCGGTTCGCTGTTAGAGCGCGCGGGAGCGGGGCAATACTTTATAAATTTGGCCTTTGCGCTACTGGGTAAATTTCGCGGCGGACCGGCGAAAGCCTCGGTTATCGCGTCAGGACTAACCGGCATGGTGAGCGGTAGCTCTACGGCAAACGTCGTAACGGTGGGTACCTTTACGATCCCGCTGATGAAAAAGGCTGGTCTAACTAGCACCAAAGCGGGCGCTATCGAGGTGGCTGCGGGCGTAAACGGTCAGCTGATGCCGCCTATCATGGGCGCGGCGGCCTTTATCATCGCCGAGTTTTTGGGGCTTAGCTACACAAATGTCATGATCGCGGCCGTGATTCCGGCATTTGTGTGCTATTTGTCGCTGTTTTTCATCGTGCACCTTGAGAGCTGCAAGCTCGGACTAAAGGGCATGGAGCAGGGTGCCGGCATATCTAAAATTAAGATTTTCGTTAGCGGTTTGCACTACCTTATCCCGATTTTGGTTTTGCTTTATACATTGTTAATCGCAAACGAATCCCCGATCTCAGCGGCTTTTAACGCCATTTGCGTGCTGTTTTTGATTATCCTTTTTCAGGAACCCGTTAAAAAAATGGCTCACGGCGAGGATGTCGGCAAAGAGGACTTTATCATCGGCTTTGCGGATATATTTTGGGCGATGGTAACGGCGGCTAAAAGCATGACTACGATCGCGATAGCTACGGGTCTAGCGGGCATCATCGTGGGCTCGATTTCGCTAACTGGAGTCGGACAAGTGCTATCTGAAGTAGTGGAGAATTTAGCCGGCAACAATATCGTGCTCATCCTATTTCTAACTGCGATAATGTCGCTCATACTAGGCATGGGCTTGCCAACGACGGCAAACTACATCGTCGTTAGTTCGCTAGTCGCGCCTGTGATTTTGTTTTTGGCACACAAAAACGGCTTTCTCATACCGGCCATCGCCGTGCATCTTTTCGTCTTTTACTTTGGTATCCTAGCCGACGACACGCCTCCGGTCGGTATCGCGGCATACGCTGCGGCCGGCATCGCCAAGGCAAATCCCGTAACCGTGGGCGTGCAAGGCTTTTTCTACGACCTGCGCACGACGATTTTGCCGTTTTCGTTCGTGTTTAACAACAAGCTGCTTTTGATAGAGAGTGTAAACTCGGCCAATCCAAACGACGCAAAAGGCATAGTGTGGATAACAAATCCGCTCGAGATGGCGCTGATTTTCGGTACGGCGCTAGTGGGTATGTTTGCCTTTTCTTCGGCGCTTCAGGGATATTTTGTTAAACGCGTAAGCATGCTCGAGCGCGCGCTGCTTTTATGTGTCGTGCCGCTAACCTTGGTGCCAAATATGTGCGCTAAATATATCCCGTTTATTGCCAACGAATATATTTCTTATGCGATCGGCGTGTCGCTTTACGCGGCGCTGTTTGCATTTCAATGGATACAAAATAAAGCGGAAAAGAGTGTCGGCGTAGGCGCTTAGAGCCTGCGCTTTCTGGGTCTGCGTTTAAATTTAGCCTAGCTTTGTTTTTGTAAATTTAGTGGATATAAGAAAGATAAAATCGGGTTAAATTTAACCGTCAAATTTAACCCGAGTAAGGAAAATCAAAGTCTCTTTGAGCGTTTTAGATCGCTTGCAAATTGGCATCCGAGGCTATCGCCTATCTTGCATGCTTTTTCAAAAAGCGCGTAGGCTTCTTTAAATTTTTTCTCCTCTAACAGATACGATCCCACAGTCGCGCATGAAAAGCCGTCGCCAAGCTCGCAGCCTTTATTTAGCAGTGTTCGCGCCTTTTCTTTGTCGCTTGATACGTATATGCCGCCAGCACCCGAGCAGGCCTCTTTGGAGCCTAGTTCGCAGCCTTTTTCGTATAGCTCAAGCGCTTTTTTGGTGTCAGGCAGGATATCTTTGCCCAGCTGATAAAGCGCGCCCAGTTTTGCGCAGGCTAGTCCGTTGTTCGCGTCGCAGGCTGCTGCAAATTTCTCGCGAGCCGTTACAAAATTAGAGCTCTCGTAGGCTTTGACGCCGTCCTCAAAATCGCCGCCCAAAGCAAAAACAGCGGCAGCTAGCATTAGAAGTTTTTTCATTATCTCCCTTTAAATTAAAAATATTCTATTTTAGCATATTTAAAATTATTTTTTGTTTAGCCGTTGTTCTCGCGTTTTGAAATCAGGCATCAGCCCTGCGATAAAGCCATAAAAGCTTTTTTGATGGTGGGGGTAGATGAGGTGAGCTAGCTCGTGAAGCACGACGTATTCGACTAGCTCTGGGGCCTTTTCGATCAAATTTAGGCTTAAATTTATATAGCCTTTGCGCGAGTTGCAGCTGCCCCAGCGTGTGGTCATTTTGCGCACGACGATGCGGTTTATCTTGCGGTTTACGGCTGGAGCGAATTTGGCTATAAAATGCTCGTAAACACGCTTTGCAAAGGCTTTTTTGTAGTTTTCTAGCGCCGCCAAATTTGGAGCGTAAATTTCGCCGTCAAATTTGCGTTCGTCCAAGCTTTTAAATCTGGCCTCGTCAAGGTGCTGGCTAAATTCGCTAGCGTCAAATTTGCCGTCAAATTTAGCGCCGTAAAGGTGCGGGCCTAGCCCGTCCGAGCTCAAATTTAAGCCGTTAAAAATCTCCGAATCGCCTGCAAAGCGTCTTAAATTTACGCCATTTAAATTTGGCTCAAATTTGATGCGGTAAACCTCGCCCAGCAGCCTAAACTCGTCCTTGCGCGGCAAATTTGCTAGCGTTTTTTCGTGAGCCGATTTTAGCCAGTCGTAGTTTTTTTGCACGAACTCTAGCGCATATTTTTGCGCGGCGTAAAATGGTAGCGAGACTGAGATCTCGCCGGTTTTAGCGACCTTTAGGCGGGTGGTTTTGACGCTTTTTTTAAAATTTAGCGCGACGTCAAATTCGCCGCATTTTACGCAAACGGTTTTTACACGAGGCATTTTGATTGCCATTTTCTGCTTCTCCAGCGCCAGGTATTAACAAGACCGCGCAGCCACTCGTCGGCGGTAAATCCGATCCAAACGCCGATGATCCCCATGCCCTGCACGATACCCAGATAGTATCCCAGCGGCAGGCTCACGCCCCACATAAACACCGCGCCCGTCATCAGCGGAAATTTAGCATCCCCGCTCGCGCGCAGGGCGTTTACGATAACGATGTTAAAGGTTCGCCCCGTCTCAAGCGCGATAGAAAGGGTAAAAAGCGGCAGCATGACGGCCTTTAGCTCCTCGGTCAAATTTAGCCGCTCCATGATTTCAAATTTACCCAAATACGCCGCCAAAACGACCGCTAGGCTCGCTATAAATCCGATGCGAAGCGCGCGGAAAGTGCGCGAGTAGGCCTCGTCAAATCTCATCGCGCCGACTAGGTGGCCGACGATGACTTCGTTTGCCACGCTGATGCTGGCCCCGCAAAGCAGGATTAAAAGCGTGATCTGAAAGTAAATGGTCTGCACGTTTAGACTGGCCTCGCCCATGCTCGCCACAAAGCCAAAAGCCACCATATACTGCGCCATCCAGAGCAAATTTTCGCCCGCGCTCGGAAGTCCGACGGATAAAATTTTACGCAAAATGGCAAACGGCAGGCTAAATAGGCGTTTAAAGAAAATATTAACTTTGGCGTAGCGAGTCAGGATCAAAAATAGCACGATAACGCCCACCAGTCGTCCCACGACGGTCGAAACCGCGACGCCGTAGAGGCCGTAGTTGGGCAGTCCCAGCCAGCCAAAAAGCGCGATGGCGTTGCCGCAAAGGGTGATGACGTTCATGAGTAGGGAGACCAACATGACTGCGGTGGCGAAGTTATAAACGCGAAGTACGGCTGCAAGCACCATGCCGATACCGTCAAAGGCTAGCGCGATACCGAGCATATGCAGGTAACCAAAGCTCTGGGCGCGAAGCTGCTCGGGGACGTTTAAAAGCTCTAAAATCTCAAATCCGAAAAAGTAAATAAAAACCGCGCTGCCAAGGCCGATGATCGTGTTAAACGTGATGCTAGCGTGTATGACGCGTTTGGCTAGGTTGTGATTTCGCGCGCCTAGAGCCTGCGCGACCACAACCGAACAGCCCACGCTAAGGAAGCTAAAAATGGTCATAAATAGATCCATTATCTGGTTGCCAGCACCCATGGCGCCGACTAGATGGACGCTGACCTTGGTCACCATATAGGTGTTTATGATGAGCGTCACGAAGTGCAAAAACATATCTAAAAATATCGGGATAGTGAGCTTTTTGAGCGATAAATTCATAATTTCTCTTTTGTAACGTGGATTTTAGATAACGCGCGATTATACCCAAATATAAATTTAAAGCGTTTTAAGGCGGCACGGCGCGTTTTCCCTGCGAGCAGGCATAATCTTTTTATTAGCTTAATCAAGTATAATTGAAAAAATTTAATCTAAACGGATATCAAATGCACAAAACAAATTTCACGTCACGCTGGGCGTTTATCATCGCTTGCGTGGGCTCGGCTGTCGGTATGGCCAACGTCTGGGGGTTTCCTTATAAGGTCGGTACGAACGGCGGCGGCGCGTTTTTGCTCGTTTATCTGTTTTTTATCGCGATATTTTCCTACGTGGGGCTTTCTGCCGAGTACGCTATCGGCAGACGCGCTAAAACCGGCACGCTAGGCTCATACGAATACGCGTGGAAGAGCCGAAACTGGGGCACGTTCGGTAAAATTTTAGGCTGGATACCGCTGGCTGGCTCGATGTGTATCGCTATCGGCTACGCAGTCATCATCGCGTATGTTTTAAAGGCTCTATTTCAGGCGATCACAGGCTCGCTGATGACGGTGGATACGAATACTTGGTTTGAGTCCTTTGCGCTTTCGTCCTATTCTGTCGTGCCGTTTCACTTTATCGTGGTTGCTGGCACGCTGTTTACGCTATTTTTCGGCGCGCACAGTATCGAAAAGACAAATAAAATCATGATGCCACTTTTTTTCGTGCTATTTTTTATCCTCGCTATCAGAGTGGCGTTTCTAGACGGGGCATTTGGCGGGTATAAATTCGTCTTTCACAGCGACTGGGGCAAGCTAGCAGATCCTATGGTATGGGTAGTGGCGATGGGACAGGCTTTTTTCTCGCTATCTATCACGGGCTCTGGTATGATCGTTTACGGCGCGTATCTATCAAAGGACGAAGACGTCGTCGATAGCGCGCAAAAGACGGCGATCTTTGATACGATCGCTGCGATGACGGCGGCGCTAGTTATGCTGCCTGCGGTGTTTGCCTACGGTATGGATCCGGCGGCGGGACCCGGGTTACTTTTCGTAACGCTGCCTAAAATTTTACAAGACATGCCGGGCGGTCAAATTTTCGCGATTATTTTATTTACGGCGGTGATTTTTGGCGGCGTGACCTCGCTACAAAATATGTTCGAAGCAGTCGCCGAATCGAGAATGCACAAATTTCCCAAGCTAAAGCGCGGCGTCGTGCTGATCGCGCTTTGCATAATATGTTTTGGTATCGGCGTAAATATGGAAGCCATAACTAGCTGGGGGCCGTGGATGGACTTCGTGTCGATCTATATCATCCCTATCGGCGCGGTTATCGGCGCCGTGTCGTGGTTTTGGGTCATAAAAAAAGAGGAGATCATGGACGAGATCAACACTGGCGCGGCAAAAAAGCAAGGCGCGTTTTGGTATTTTACGGGCAGATATATATACGTGCCGATGGCGCTTACGCTTTGTATCATCGCGCTTAGCATGCATATCTCGTTTTAAAGGGCGCGCGTGGCTCTAATCGACCTTATCGACGTTAGTAAAAAATTCGGCCCCAATGAAATTTTAAACAAAATAAGCCTCAGCGTAAACGAGCGCGAGCGTATCGCTATCATCGGTAAAAACGGCAGCGGCAAAAGTACGCTGATGAAACTAGTCGCGGGCTCGCTAGAGCCTGATAGTGGCAGGCGTATCGTGCAAGGCGGCGTAAAAGTAGAAATGCTCGCGCAAAATCCCAAATTTGACGATGCGGCGACGGTAAAAGACGCGCTAAATTTGGAGCTAAAAGAAATTTTCGACGCGCGCGACGAGTATGCGGCGGTGCTAGAGGCGCTCGGCCGCGATCCGCATAACAAAGAGCTAAACGCGAGGCAAGACGAACTAATCAAATTTATCGAAGCAAAAGACGGCTGGCAGATCGAGCGCAAGATCGAGCGCGTGCTGGAGGAGTTTAAGCTAAAAGAGTACGAAAATCGCGCCGTTTCTAGCCTTAGCGGAGGCGAGATACGCCGCGTAGCTCTGGGCGCTCTGATACTAAAAAAGCCTGATATTTTGCTACTTGACGAGCCTACGAACCACCTTGACGTTTATATGGTGAGATTTTTAGAGGATATGCTAAAAAGCTCGCGTCAGACGATAGTTTTTATCTCGCACGATCGCTACTTTATCGACGCGCTAGCAACCAGAAGCGTCGAGATCGAGGAGGGCGCGCTGGCCTCGTTTGAGGGCGGTTACGCAAACTATCTAGCCAAAAAAGAGGAAATTTTAGCCAGCCTAGCCAAATCTCACGAGACGTTGCTAAAACAACTAAAAGCCGAGGAGGAGTGGCTGCGCCGCGGCGTCAAAGCTCGTCTAAAACGCAACGAAGGGCGCAAAGAGCGAGTGCTAGCCATGCGCGAGGAGGCGAAGAAAAATCCGGGCGTGATACGCCGCGTTAGGCTCGAGCTTGAGCGCGCGAGTAAAAATTTTAATCAAACACAAAGCGTAAACCGTAAAAAGATGCTCTTTGAGATCAAGCAATTAAGCAAAACTATCGGCGGCAAGCAGCTTTTTAGCGATTTTAACGCGCGCGTTTTGCAAGGCGAGCGTATCGCGATAGTCGGACGAAACGGCAGCGGCAAAAGCACTCTTATTAAAATTTTACTCGGGTTTGAAAAGCCTAGCAGCGGCGAGATCAAGCGCGGCGAGGTGCGCGTGGGGTACTTTGATCAGTCGCGAAGCGCGCTAGATGACGATAAGAGTCTCATCGAGACATTTTGCCCAAACGGCGGCGATCACGTCATGGTGCGCGGGCGAAATATGCACGTTTACGGCTACCTTAAAAATTTCCTATTTCCTAAAGAATTCCTCGATAAACCCATCGGCGTGCTAAGCGGCGGCGAGAAAAACCGCGTGGCACTCGCGCTGCTTTTTAGCAAGGAATACGACGTGCTCGTGCTAGATGAGCCCACAAACGACCTGGATATCGCAACTATCAACATCCTTGAAGACTACCTGCAAAGCTTTGAGGGCGCCATAATCATCGTGAGCCACGATCGCTACTTTGTCGATAAGATCGCACACAAACTATGGGCATTTGAGGGCACGCAAATAGAGGTGCTACATCAAGAATACAGCGTC
>CAURRL010000027.1:0-9146 GCA_963526895.1 uncultured Campylobacter sp.
TAACCTTTTTTGGCCGTGACAGCCGCGAGCAAAACCCCAAACGTCGCTACGATATTTGGTGCCGCAAAGCCCAAAATCGCGCCCACGTCAAATTTGATAAAAACGGCGCCAAAGCTAGCAAGATAAACCAGGCGTAGATCTAGTACGCAGACGCGCCAAATACGCTCAGGGTAAAAATGCCCCTAAAAATTAGCGCGCCGACCGTAGATTTTTGTATGCTTTTTACAAATTTACGGCTAGCTTTAACGCTCGGCGCTATCTTGCCTAGATTGTGGGTTATCGTTAAATTTTATCGCTAGCGGCTCGGACGTTTTACGGCGTCAAATTTAGCCTTTGATCTCATCGTCAAAAAGCTCGCGAACATCCACCCAAAAGCTTTCGGGCATAAAAATCGGCGAGTCTAAAATCTCAAGTAGGGCGCCTTCAAAATATAAAAACCGCGCGACTCTTTGGAGTCCGTCAACGGTTTTTAGGCTCATGTCCGCTAGCCGTAGCACCTTTACGAGCTGCATTTTATCAGCCGTTTACTCGGCAAATGCCAAAAACCGTGAATCGTCCAAAAACATAAAACACGCCGTAGCCTGCTCGCTAAGTAAAATTTGCTCAATCTCGCCGCTTTGGCTAAATTTTACGTATCGCTTTCTTCGCGCTTCAAATTTAAATCCTGTGCTTCCGCGCTTGTGTCGCCGTTAAACCAGCTTTGCAATTTTACGCTGCCTCGCAAAAACTCAGCGCTCGCGTAAAGCCGTAGCTCGCCCAGGCTCGGCGCGCCCATGGCTAGGTCGAGACCATCAAATTCCGCGCTAAATTTACCGTCCGCGCTACACTCTTTCGCGCTGTAACTCCAAGCAGAACCCATTTATTTCCTTTCAAATTTATTTAGTTCAAATTTATCCGCGCATTTGCCTGCGCCGCACAAATCTCGCGGTCTCACGGCTTGAAATTAGGGCAGTAAAAATCATCCGCTTCGCTCCAAAGCTCTTCTAGCGAGCGTCCGTCTATCTGCAGCGCGGTGTGGAGTTCTTGCAATGTGGCGAAATACCGTTCGTCGCTCGCGTTTGCGCCGGGCTCATCCGAGCACCTTTGAAACGAGCAGCGATCCGCATAGGCGATGATCATATATTCCTCGCCGCGCAGGCAAAAGCCAAACTCGGGCTCGCCGCCCTGGGCTACGCATTTTAGCAGCATTTGCTCTATGGTTTCAAATGAGTATTTTAGGTATCTGGCTTCTTTTTAAATTTATTTTGCCGTGTTTTAAAGAGTGGAAAGTGCGTCAAATTTGACGCGTTTTTAGAAGTAAATTTTAAAAACCGACTCAAATTTAAACATCAAATTTGAGCTAAAATTTGCGGCAAAATCACCGCATCTCAAGGCGCATGAGGTGCATATCCTCGCCGCCCGTGACTTCTAGCTCCTGCGAGCCGCAAGCCGGACATGTGAAGTCGTTTTGGCTAAGCTCGCCGCTAAAACCGCAGCTTTTGCACTCCACGGCGACGTTTTGCACGATGATTGCAAGCTCGGCATTTTCGCAGATCGTGCCCGTTTTATAAACCTCAAACGCGCTTTCTAGATAGTGAGGCTCGACGCCGCTTAGCCGCCCGATACGCACCTCAAGGCGCACAACCTCTTTTGCGCCGTTTGCGGCGGCGTTTTTCTCGCAGAGCGCGACTAGACTTTGGACTATGCTTAGTTCATGCATCGGATTTCCTTGATTGCGGACGGAGCGTATTTTATTTGTGCGGACGCGCTCAAGACGTAAATTTGATAAATTTTGCGAACCCGCTCTCGTGCCGTACAAGCCCAAAAATATTGCGCACTTAAATTTGATCTACCCATTACCGTTCCTAGCATATTCGAGGCAATAGCTCGCCCTTTGGCGCTTCTAAAAAGCGCTTCGAGCCGTATGCGTTTTGCAAGATGACGCGGCCGTTTGCAGCGCCTAAAATCTCGCCGATCAAGGCTGCGTTAGTGTCAAATTTACGTAAAATTTCAAGCGCGCGAACTTCGTCTTTTTCATCGACGGCTAGCACAAAGGTCCCCTCATTTGCTAGCTCATAAGGCTCAAAGCCAAACAGTTCGCAAACGCCCGTCACTTCGTCGCTAACCTTGATATCCTCCTCGCGCACGAGGATGTCTAGGCCGCTAAATTTCGCCCATTCGTTTAGCACCGCCGAGAGTCCGCCGCGCGTCGCGTCGCGCATACAAAGAGGCTTTACGCCGCCAGCAATCAGCGCCTTTACTACGCCTACTAGCGCCCTGCAGTCGCTTTTTAGTTCGCTTTGCAGATCGAGCTCCTCGCGGCTAGCCAGCACCACCGCGCCGTGCCTGCCCACGTCGCCAGAGATCAGGATTTTTGCGCCCGCGCGCAGGCTTTTTAGCTCCACGCCCTCGCAGACGATCTCGCCGATACCGCTCGTGTTGATAAAAATTTTATCGCATTTACCGCGCGGTACGACCTTCGTATCGCCGCAAACGATGCGCACGCCGTTTTCGCGAGCGACCGCGGCTAGCGAGCCTAGCACTTGCTCTAGCTCGGCAAGCTCAAGCCCCTCCTCGACGATTAGTGCGCAGCTTAGGTACTTTGCCTCAGCACCAACCATAGCTAGGTCGTTTATAGTGCCGCATGCGGCGATCTTGCCGATGTCGCCGCCGCTAAAAAATATCGGCGTAACCACGAAGCTATCGGTGCTAAAGGCTAGTTTGCCGTTAAATTTGGGCGTCAAATTTGCCGAGTCGCTAGATTTTTCGTCCGCGCGAAAATCGCTAAAATTTAGTATCGCGCTGTCGTTGCTCTCGCGTAAAATTTCGTTATCAAATATCCTAAAAATTGTCTCGTTTATGAGCGAGTTCATCTCCTCGCCGCCGCCGCCGTGGCTTAGCATTATCTTGCTCAAATTTGCCTCCTCTTAGCCCGCGCTTTTGACGTCGCCGTATTTGTAGTATGCCGCACACGCGCCCTCGCTAGAGACCATGCACGAACCCACGGGAGTTTTTGGCGTACAGGCTTTGGCGAAAATTTTACAGTCAAACGGCTTTGCTCGTCCGCGTAAAATTTCAGGGCAGATACAGGCCTTGCTCTCACCTTTGCTTTGCACGCTGCAGTCAAATTTGACCCTCGCGTCAAGCTTCGCGTACTCGGAGCGCAGCTTCATACCGCTTTGCGCGATCACGCCAAGACCGCGCCACGAGAAGTCGCACGGCTCGAAAAACTCCTCTATGAGCGCCTTTGCTTTTTGATTTCCATCACGCGTGACGACTCTTGCGTATTCGTTATAGACCTCGTGCGTGCCCGCGTTTTGCTGGCGGACGAGGTTTAGGATGCCGTCCATCAGATCAAGCGGCTCAAATCCGCTAACCGCGATAGGCTTTTTATACTCCGCAGCGATGCTCTCGTAGATGCCATATCCCGTGATCACGCTCACGTGGCTAGGGCCCAAAAATGCGTCGATCTTGACGTCTTCGTCGTTTAGGATCGCTCGCACGGGTGCAGGGACGGTAACGTGATTTATGTGGAAAAATAGATTTTTTAGCCCGAGTTCCAGCGTCTTTTGCACCAAATTTGCGCTCATAGGCGTCGTCGTCTCAAACCCGATCGCAAAAAATATCACGCTCTTTTCGGGATTTTCGCGCGCGATTTTGATACAGTCTAGCGGGCTATATAGCGCTCTGATGTCGCAACCTTCGCCGCGCAGTTTTTGCAGGCTGGTGTTTGAGCCCGGGACTCTCATCATATCGGCTAGAGTGCACAGGATCACGCCTGGCATCTGGGCTAGCTTTATCGCCTCATCTATGCGGCTCCTTGGCATCACGCAGACGGGACAGCCGGGGCCGTGGACGAAATTTATATGTTCGCCCACTAGCTGCGGCAGGCCAAATTTCATGATCGAGTGCGTATGTCCGCCGCAAATTTCCATGATATTTAGCGGTTTTACGCTCTCTTTTTTGATGAGTTTTGAAAGCGCTAAAATAAGCTCTTTATCGCGAAAATCATTGATTAGATTCACGCTTTTTCCTTTGCGTTCGGCTCGTTTGTCGCCGCTTGCATAGCGCTTAGTCCCGCGTCGCCTTCGTCCGCGCTGATCTCGCCGCTTTGCATATCTTTGGCGATTTGGCGGTAGATTTCGATGCTTTCTAGCGCAAATTTCGTATCGATTTTTTCCATCGCGTAGCCTACGTGGATGAGTACGTATTCGCCCACGGCTACGGGCTCGGCGATGAGATCGAGGCTCACGCGGCGACTCACGCCTAGAGTCTCTACGGTAGCGACGTTATCTTTGTCGATCGCGACCACTTTTGACGGGATTGAGAGGCACATTATCTAAGCTCTTTTTTAAATTTTAAGAAATTTAGCCACTTCTCCATGCCTTCGCCCGTTTTTGCGTCAAGCTCGATGACGTCGACCTTCGGATTTAGCTTGCGAGCCTCTTTGACGACTTTTTTCACGTCAAATTCAAAATGCGGCAATAGCGAAGTTTTGGTTATCACGATGAGATCGGCGGCGCGAAACATGACCGGGTATTTGGCCACCTTGTCGTCGCCTTCTGGCACCGATAACAGCACGACGTTAAAGTGCGAGCCTACGTCGTAGCTAGCGGGGCATACGAGGTTGCCGACGTTTTCAACAAAAACTATATCAAGGCCTTCTAGCGGCAGATGATGAAGCCCCTCGTGAACCATAAAGGCATCGAGATGACATGCCTGCCCGGTCGTGATCTGATAGGCTTTGCCGCCGGCTTTTATGATGCGGTCAGCGTCTTGGTTGGTTTCTAGATCGCCTTCGACGACGCCGATTTTAAATTTACCGCTTTTTATCGTAGCTTCTAGTAGCGTTGTTTTGCCGCTGCCGGGGCTGCTCATGAGATTTACGCATAAAATCCCGTGCTCGTCCAAATGAGCGCGGTTGTGCGTGGCCTCTTCGTCATTTTGGGATAAAATTTTCGTTATCACCTCGACCGTTTTGCTCTCGTTTAGCGCAGGGTGTGCGTGGCCGTGACTATGCTCGTGAGCTGCGCCGTGTCCGTGCTCGGCGCCGTGATCGTGAGCGTGCGAGTGAGTCGTGCCGTCAGCATGAGTGTGGGCGTGGTCGTGCCCACCCAGCGAGCATCCGCAATCTTTACACATTTTGTTTCTCCTTAGCGATTTTTTGGGGTTATTATACTCTTAGATGTTAAAATCTCGCTTTAGTTTCATACCTTGCGGATATTATTTCGTTGCGTTTTATTTATATTTTGAGATTTTTACGGTAGCGGCGAGGTGGGTCAAATTTGACGACTCAGGCTAAATTTGACTTCAGATTAGCCTAGTCAAATTTAGCCCTCCGACGATAAATTTAGCGTCCGCGAGACTCGCCCGTGTTTGGTTTTTCTAGCATGATATCTTTGATGCGAGCTTTGCCGTTATCCATCACGCTGATGACGGCGGTGGCGTTAAACTCCATCATATCTCGCTCCATCTGCTGTGCTTTTTTTGGCGGCATGAAAAAGGCCTCGATGCCAAAATTTGCGGTATTATAATCAACTCTGCCGGCTAAAAACGTCCCGCCGCTAGGCTGCTCGAAGCTATATCTATCAAATTTATACCTGCCGTCTTTATCTTGCTTTAAGATAGCGTAAATTTTAGCGCCGTGCAGCTGCTGCCTTTTGCTTAAATTCGAGTCTCTTTTATCCAGTTCGTAAATGCCCGCAAAGCCGTAACTAAGGCGTACGTAGTCGCCGCGAAACATATCGCGCGGATCATAAACCGTAGTTCGCAGCAAGATCTCTTTGCCAAAATATATAGGCGCGTACGCATACGCAAGCATCGCTATCACGGCTAAAATTTGAAATACAGCGGCGGCAAAAATCAGCTTTAGTTTCATCTCGCGCTCCTTTTTTTAGAGATCCTAGACACGCCAAGCACCACCAGCGCAAATACCAAAAACAGCGCGCTAGCACTGACGTAATCACCAACTAGATCGACATATCGCACAAACGCCACCCAAAAGATGAGCGCGATGCCAAATTTCATATTATTTTGCTTGATAAGAGCGACCGCGACGCAAACGCCGATGAGCGAAAACACGCCCTCCTCGTAGCCCGCAAACGCATCTAAGATAAAAGGTAGCACAACCAAAAGCGCTCCGAGCGTTGCGGCGGCGTACTTTTTAAAGTAAAACGCAAGCCCCAAAGATACCGCGCAAAAAGCCATAAACAGCGCTCCAAACACGCTTTTTAAAAATATAACGCCGTTTAAAACATTCTCATAGCTCTGGGTGCCATAAGGCCACGGACGCGAAAAATGCAAGTCCTCGTAAAGCGACATATCAAAGCACAAGATGCCAGCGCCGCAGACGATGCCGACGGTTTTGAGATAAAACGCGAGTTCAAATTTACCCACCCTCTCAAGTAAAAACGAAGCGCAAACGGCTAGCAAGCAGTAGCTAAGCGCAAAAAAATGAACGCCGTAAAACGCGTCGTCCACGCGCAAATCCGTCATAAAATATCGCTCGTAAAGCACGAAAGAGACGATATAAGCAAACACGCTCGCAAAAAGCGCGCCCGTAAGCAGCCGCGAATCGTCACGCCAAAGCACCGCAGCCGAAGCTACGATAAATAGCAAAAATCCGTGCGAAACGCCGCTAAACTCAAACTCCATCAAAAACCAAACAAGCCCCAAAATAAGAGCCTGAAGCGTGATGATGGATTTGCGCGTAGCAAGCCCGAGCGCCAAAGCTCCGACCGCCCACAGTAGCACGCCGTTTGGCATATGCTCGCCTAGATGGTAAATTTGCGCGACTAAAACGATCGCCGCGCCGTAGCAAAAGTTGCCCAGAAAAAACAGCGTCGTAGCCTGCGTCTCTTTGCCGTTTTTTTGCGCCCAAACTCCGCTAAAATTTACCGCTGCGAGTATACCAAGCACTATGATTAGCCTCACGGCGCGCGGCAGCTCCTCCCAGTTTGCGCCAACTAACGTAAATAGCGAAAGCGCCAAAAACAGATACGCTACGAGCTTTAATATAAAGCTTCGCCGCTCGTTTGCGCCCGATAAATTTATATCGTATCTAGCCGCTATCTTGCGCGCCGCCTCGTCGCTTATTAGCCCGTCCTCTCGCCACTTTGCAAGCTCGTCGGCGAGAAAATTTTTATGAAATATCATCATTTTTTTACTCCACGCATTTCATTATCCTGTGTCGCCCAGCCCAGTAGAGCACCGCATAGCCCGTCACGCCCGAGATCACCGATGCGATTAGTACCGCGAGCTTGTCGGCGTACGCGAACTCGTAGGTGTCGTGATAGGAGAGCGAATTTATAAAAAGACTCATCGTAAAGCCGATACCGGTAAGCAAGCAAAGGCCGTAAAACTGGGCCAGATTGCAGTATTTGGGTAGCTTTGCTAGCTTAAATTTGATCGCAAGAAAGCAAAATCCAAACACCCCTAGCTGCTTGCCCGCAAACAGCCCCAGTATGACGCCCAGCGACACGGGATGGAAAATTTGCTCCAGCCCGATGCCTTTTAGCGAGATGCCGGCGTTTACGAAGGCAAACACCGGTAGCACGAAAAAGGCGACGTAACCGTGCAAGTCGTGCTCGATCTGTTTTAGCATCGAACCCTCGCCCTCTTTTGCCTTAAGCGGTATGAAAAATGCCGCCACGACGCCCGCTAGCGTCGCATGCACGCCTGATTTTAGCACACTCACCCAAAGGATAATGCCTAAAATCACGTAGCAAGCTTTTTTATTTACGCCGGCTAAATTTAAGGCTAAAAGCCCCAAAGTAGCCGCTGCGGCAACCATAAACGATACTGCCGAGAGATGTCCGCTGTAAAATATCGCCATTATCAAAATCGCGCAAACGTCGTCGATGATAGAGAGCGTCACGAGGAAAATTTTAAGACTCGCCGGCACTCTTTTGCCTAAAATCATTATGATACCTAGAGCAAACGCCGTGTCCGTCGCAGTCGGGATCGCCCAGCCTTTTAGCGCGAAGGCATCGGCGTGGTTAAACGCGTAAAAAACGAGCGCGGGCATGACGATGCCGCCAACGGCACCCACGATAGGTAGCACTATCTGAGCGGGATTTCGCATCTCGCCCTCGACTATCTCGCGCTTTAGCTCAAGCCCTAAAAGGAAGAAAAAAACCGCCATGAGCCCGTCGTTCACCCACAAAATAAGCGGCTTTTGCAGGCTAAATTCGCCAAAAACCACGCCCATATTTATGCGTAAAAAGGAGTTGTAAAATCCGCTCAAAAAACCGTTTTTAAATATCATCGCAAAAATCGCGGCAAGTATGAGCAAGATACCAGAGCTCGCCTCGTTTTGGACGAAATTTTTAAAAGAAATATGTTTCAAATTTTAGCCTTAGGATAAAAATAGCGATAAATTCCGGCGATTTTAACATCAAAGGGCTAAATGCGCGATAAAAAAGAGATTTTTGCGGGCAAATTTGATAGAGCTTATCAGACCTGCCCGCGTTTTAAGCGCTATGAGCGCGGGATGGCGGCCTTGGTGAGTTTTGCAAATTTAACCCCTTTTAGTCCGCCCATTTTTTCTGAAAATTTCTCGATAGACCCTGCTTTGCCGCGCAGTATCAGAGTCTCTAGGCAGTTATCGTGATCCACGTGGACGTGAGTCGTGCAGGCGATATGCAGGTTCGCCTTGTGCTCGATGTCCATCATTTTCACGACGAGGTCGTTTTGGTGATGTAGATAAATGAGCGTCAAAACGCCGATAAGATCCTCATCCGCGTCCTTCCAGCTGTCATTTACTATTTTTTCCCTAATCAGATCGCGAGTGAACTCGCTTCTCGAAGCATAGCCCTGAGCGCTTATTTTGTTGTCAAGTTCGTCTAATAACTGCTTTGGCAACGAGACGCTGAATCTTATGATATTTTCCACTATCGCCTCCTTAAAGAAATTATTAGATATTATACATCAGAAAACTTTAATTTAAATTAATGTAAGCGCGATTTGACCGATAGCTACCGAAGAGTCGTTTGACGAAAAATTTTTATTTATGTAATACTTCTTACCTTTTTGCTTAAGAATTAAAATTACATTTTCAAGCAGGGCTTTATTTTGAAAAACTCCGCCTGCGAGCAGGACGTCGTTAGGCTGCACGCAAGCCGCGTCTGCTACGAGTTTTGCGAGCCCTTTTATAAAGCCCGTCGCAG
>CAURRL010000028.1:0-9092 GCA_963526895.1 uncultured Campylobacter sp.
AAAATCGGCAATGCATAGTAAGCTGTAATAAAAATAAATGCTGCCAATATGGAATAAAAAAGGATATTTTGTTGCCTTGCTTTGCCGTTTGAACAAACAAGCACTACAAATAAAAATGCAATTCCTCTTCCAAATTCGCTAAAAGCTTTTTTTGCGGAACCAAAAGAATCATCATATGGAAAACAAGATATCAAAAACGCATAAGCAACAAATAAAGCTAAAAATATTAGACTTATTTTAGCATGACTAAAATTTGATTTAATTCTTTGCAATATTTCATCTTTGCGCAAAAATAACATAGTAAAACCCAGCAAAACAGCAACATAAAGCGATATGTTTTTAACAGCAGTAAAACTCACATGATGCTCGCAAACTATGAATATAAAGAGAAGATATATTATTAGATTTTGACAAAAATCAAACAACTTCTGCTGGGCCATGCATTCTCCATTTATCAAATGCACGATTATAACAATATTTAATTAAAAATCATGTAAAATAGCCTATTTGATTAAATCAAAGGATTTATTTTTGATATATTTTTTATTTTATATAATGCTTTGGCCATATCTTAAAATAACAAGCTATTTTAAAAAGGCATCCAATAAAATTTTACTCATCCAAACCGCTAAAATCGGCGACTACGCAAACTCGGCCGTGATCTTTGAAAAGCTGGGTAAATTTGACGTGCTAATCGACGAGATAAACCTAGCCTTCGCAAAACACGACCGGCGAATAGAAAAGATATTTACGATAAACGATGTAAAACGTAAAAAAGCCTCTAAGTTAGGGCTCGCACTCGAGCTTTTTTCGCGCGGCTACGAGAGCATCTACGTGCTGATGCCAAACAGCTTAAATCTCTTTTTAGCGCGCTGCACTCTAGCTAAAAACATCGTCGCCGTGCATCACTACGCGGTATCTAGCGACTTTGCCCTGCTGGCGCTCGGTATGAAAAAAGTACCGCATACTCTGCAAGATCTCACGCTACTAACCTACCTAAAAACGCTGGACGAGAGCGAGCTAAAATATGAAAAATGCTTGCAAAAACCGCTCTTTATCCCGCAAGAAAATCTAATAAAAAGCGGCAAATTTAAGATCGGTGTGAGCCTAAGCGCAGGCAATAAAATGAAAACGCCTCCAAATCATACTTGGGAGAAAATCCTTGAAATTTTCGCCAAATTTGACTGCGAGGTTTATATTTTTGGCGTCGGCGAGGAGGCGGCGCTGCTAAAAAACCTACTCGCGCAAAATACGGATGAAAAACGTACGGAGAATTTAAACGAACGGCAAATTTGCGCGGATTTGGCTAGCAATGACGCGAGTAAAATTTACGGCGATATCAAAAATGCAACCGACGAGAACGCAAAAGCTCAAATTTGTAGCGAAAACGGTACCTGCGACGAGTCAAATTTAAGCTCGCAAATTTGCGATACTTACGTGAAAAAATTCGGCGAAAACGAGCTAAAAATCATCTCTTTGATAGATAAAATCAAGCTTGAAGAGTTGCCGTTTTATCTCTCGCAGATGCAGCTTTACGCGAGCTCGGATACGGGCAACTACTACGTCGCCGATAGCGTGCGCACGCCCACGATCTGCCTGATGGGGCCTTGCTTTGCTAGCGAGCAAAGAGGCGTCGCCGACTCGCTCGTGATCAGCTCGCATCTGCCGCCCGTTAGCTCCGTGTTTAAAACCGTGCGCGACATCGACGCGAGCGCGTTTTTCGAGCTTAGCGAGCAAAACCTCGCAGACATCGAGGCCTTCGTCAAAGTTCGCTATATATCCTATCTATCCCGCGAAGATAATTTTCTATGCTAAATGCCTTTATAACGGCATCGTCGGGGCTTTTTGAGGCTGGCTTACGCAAGCTCTCAAGGCAGGCTAAAAGCGCATCCGAGCTTCTTTTAAATATAAAAAAATCTTGCTTTTTAGAGGAGTATTCATAAACCTCCCTTATGACGGCTATATCATAATACACCACGCCAAGCCCGCATCCAAGCGCCTCTATGACGACTCTAGGTAGCCCCTCGTCGCTAGAAAATCCAAGCACGTAGTCGCACGCGGCATAAATCTCGTCCATCTTGGAAACAAAACCCAGATACTCGGCTTTGCCTGATTTTATCAGCGCGTCAAATTTGGCTTTCGCGCCCGCTTTTAACTCGCCTCCGCCTGCAAAATAAACCTTTATATCGCTTCTTTTTAAGCCCGCAAGAGCGTCAAAAACGAGCTCGTGTCCTTTTAGTGTCAAGAAATTTGCCGGCATTACGATATTTATTTTTTCGGCGTCAAATTTTACTTTTAGGGCAGCGTTTTTATCGCCCTCAAGATCTTTATTTTCGGCATCTTGCGCATTATCGCCGCTATTTTTTAAATTTGACCGAGAATGGCTCAAATTTTCATCCGTCTCAGATTTTCCCTGACCTAAAACAGGCGCTTCCACGGGATTATAAACCACGTTTTTAGGCATTTTTATCTGCGCGGCGTAAAAATCGTAAGTCGCGTTTGAAACGCAAACGGGCGTAAATTTTAGACGCTTTAAAATCTCAAGCTTAAAGGGCTCGACGGCCGAGTTTTTACGCAGATGTTGCACTACCGCGATATTTAGGGCGTTTGCGGCGGCGATGTAGGCGAGGTTGGTTGAAAAATGATTATTTAGATGAAGGATATCGGGCCGCGCCTGCCGCAGCAGACCAAGCGCGTAGTCATAGTCTTTTTTGTAGAGGTATTTTGCTAAAATTTGACCGCCTAGCGCGCGCAAAAGCTCTTTTTTTAGCTTTGAGGGCTGCTTTTTGGGCTCAAATTTTATAAATTTAGCCCCGGCTTCTTCTATGATTTGCGAAATTTTGCGTCCGTCCGCCTCGTAATCAGTCTCAAAAAACGCGCAAAGCTCGTATTTTTGCTGCGTGGCAAGCCCCCGCAAAAGGTACAAAAAACTCTTCGTACCGCCGCCGTATTCGCGCCCCGTATCGACGAACAAAATCTTTTTCAAATCATTTCCTTTAGCATCTCCCAGACCTCATCCGCCCCTATTTGCAGCATGCACTCCTGAAATTTGCAGTTTTTGCCAACGCAAGGCGAACAGGTGCGAGGCTTTTTGATAAATTTATGGATATTTTCGTCAAAATCGGGGTTTGAGTTTACGGGCGATGCGACGGCAAAAAGCCCGATAGTTGGCGTTTTTAGCGCAGCTGCGACGTGCAGCGGACCGGTATCTGGCGTTACAAGCGCGTCAAGCCTAGCTATCAGCGCCGCAGCCTCTCGCAGACTAAATTTACCCGCCGCATCTATCACGCGAGAGCTTCTTAACTCCTCGTCTAACTGCGCGGTCATCGCTCGCTCGGCGGGGCTGCCCGTAAGCACGATAACGGCGTCCGTGCGCTCCAAAACAATCTCCGCCAGCTCCTGCCAACGCTGCCAAAACCACTGCCTAGAAACCGTACTCGCCCCCATCTGAAAGCCGATAAATTTGCGTGCGCCGCGGCTTTTTAGCATTTCATCGACGCGGGTAAAATCGCCTGCCTCGAGGTATAAATTTAGCCTCGTGTCGCGGCTTTCTATGCCCATAAATTTAAGCTGCTCGAGGCGGTTTAGCACGACGTACCTCTCATCTCCGTAAGGCTCTGGCACGTTTGAGTGAAAGGGGCTAAATTTATTGCCCGCATTTGGTAGTTTAAAGACGTATTTGGCTCCGCTTAAAACTGCTAGCGGCGTGGCCTCGGGCTCGTTTGAGTGCAGGATAAAAACAATGTCCGGCTTTATCTTTTTTAGCTGCGATAAAGCGCGCAAAAAGCCGCCTTTTTTGCCGTCGTAAAGCAAAATTTCGTCGATATTCGGATCGGTTTTAAAAAGCGGCGCGGTAGATGGATTTAGTAGGGCGACCGTGCGTGCTTGCGGAAAATTTTGCCGAAAGACACGAAAAACGGGCGTGTTAAAAATCGTATCGCCAAGCGCGGTGTTGCTAAAAAAACAGACCGTTTGGACGGGCTGCGTAACCAGCTGCGTTTTGCGCACGCTTTTAAATCGCAAAATGAGCCGCGCCGCGCTCTCAAAGAGCTTCATACATCGCTTCCGTCTGCGCGACCATCGTCTCTATCGAGAAGTTTCGCACGATAAATTCCCTCGCGTTCGCGCTAAATTTGGCTCTAAGCGCCGAGTCTTTTATGAGTGTTTTTAAGGCCGCTTTGAGCGATTCTTTGTCGCCGTTTTTAAACAAAAGCCCCGTTTCGCCGCTATTTATCGCCTCGCCGATACCGCCCGCGTCGCTACCGATGCAAGGCACCCCGCAAGACTGCGCCTCAAGCAGCGCCGTACCCAGCGCCTCCATCTTTGAAGGTAGCACAAAAACATCAAAACTGCCCAAAAACTCGCTCACGTCGGTGCGCGAGCCTAGCATGTAGATGTTTGGCGTTTTTATTTTTTTTAGATTTTCCTCCTGCGGACCGTCGCCGACCACGACCAGAGCGGTATTTGGTAGATTTAGCTCGCTAAAAGCTTCAAACAAAAGCTGATGATTTTTCGCTGCGCGCAAGACCGCTACGATACCGACTACGACGCAGTCTGCGCTCAAATTTAGCTCCGCTTTTATGTTTTTCGTAAATTTTGGATTAAACCGCGCCGTATCCACGCCGGTATAGATAACGTCTATCAAATTTCCCCGCACGCCCTGCGAGACGAGCTGGGCTTTTACGGCGTTTGAGACGGCTACAATTTTGTCGTTTACGTTGTAGCTAAATGCTGATCTGATCGGCGTTTGCAGGTGTCTGGTGCGTACTACTTTAGCGCCCGTTAGCTTTGCGACGATCGCGCCGATGTTGCCGTCCTTGCCAGAGTGCGTAGCGATGATAGAGATATTTTTTTCGCGCACAAAACGGCAAATTTTAAAAATTTCAAAAATATTATAAACCTTGCTTAGGTTAAATTCCACAAACTCGCAATCAATTGGCTTTTCAAAGCTTTTTGAGCCCGGATTTAGCGCGTAAAATACCTTAAATTTGTCCTTATTTAGCCCGTTTATGACGCGCTGTGTGCGGTGCTCCTGACCGCCGAAGCCTAGCGAGCTTTCAAGCTCTAAGATATTGATTTTGTCCGTTTTTTTCATATATTTTTGACCGCCTCGTAGATTTCCTCGTCCACTACGTCCTGCGCCCTTTTACTAGCGCTTTGCAGCACGGTACACGGCGCGCCGCCGTAGATCGGAGCCCAGCGAGCGGCGTCCGTTTTGCCAAGCACGAGCACCGTTTTTACGCCAAGTGCGGGAGATAGGTGAGCCACTCCGCCGTCAAGCGTGAGGACAAATTTAGCCGCCCAGATATAGCCGGCTAGCTCGTCTAAATTTTTAGTCGCGGCAAACTCTACGCTCGCTTCTCGCGCTACTTTTTCGCCAAATTTTACGTCCTCCGCGCTAACGGCGACGCGTCCGAAATTTTGCTTTAAAAACGCCAAAATCCGCAAAATTTTAGCCTCATCCATACGGTTTTGCTCTACTCTTGAGGATACGTGAAAAAAAACGAAATCCTTAAATTTCTCGCTTTTAAAGCTCGGTACGTAAAGCGTCTTTTCTCCGCCAAATTTCGCTCCCAGCGGCGCTACTAGCTCGCAACAAAGCAGCACCTCGTGAGGCGGCGGATTAAAATTTAATTTATGCGTTATTAATGAACCGCCCTCGTTTTGCTTTGCTGCGCCTATCGTCGTTTTAGCTCCAGCGGCTCTAGCAAATATCGCGGCAGAGGGTGAATAAGCGCTCCTAAAAATCACGGTTGCATCGTATTTTTCGCGGCGAATTTGAAGCAAAATTTTACATTTTCCCCAAAACGCTCGCACCTTAGCCGCCGCTCCTTTTACGTGCTTTGGTTTAGTATAAATATAGATTTTGTTTAAAAATGGATTGCCGCGAACAACGCATGCGTTTAGGCTGTTTACCACGATATCTATCTGCGCACGCGGATGAGCCTTTCGCAGCGCCTCTATCGCTGGCGTCGTGCAGATGAGATCGCCGATGTTATCGTTTCTAACGAGCAAAATTTTCACGATTTTCCTTTTTGCGCGATTATACCCATTTTACGCTTATACTTATTTACGCTCGCATCCGTCGCCCGCTAGGCATAACCTAAAATTCATCAAAAAACTTATAAAATACCGCTAAATTTTAAAAGGCGAACATGAAAAAAATAGTATTTTTAAGGCTCGATCTAGACGCTATCGGCGGGGCACAGAGGTATCTCTCAAGGCTCGTCAAGGCTCTAAAAGACTCGGGCGTTGCGTGCGAGACGCGCGGATTTAACGGTAGCAAAAAGCTAAGCTCGTGGATCAAAGCCCTGCGTTTTAACGCGCAAGCCAAGCGGCAAAAGGGCGCGGACGAGATTTATTTTAGCTTAGAGCGCATCACCTGCGCCGACATCTACCGCGCGGGCGACGGCGTGCACAAAGTCTATATGAAAACCAAGCCTTTTTGGTTCACAAACCCCCTAAATTTCGTCATTCCCTATCTTGAAAAGCGCACTTTTAAAAATGCAAAAAAAATCATCGCCAACTCAAATTTCATAAAGCGTCAAATTTGCGAGACCTACGCCATCGCCCCTGAAAAGATCACGGTCGTCTATAACGGCGTAAATTTGCCTATGCGCGTACAAAAAGGCTCGGCAAAGCTCGCTCTTTGCGAGGAGTTTGGGCTTGATTTTCACCTACCGACGCTGCTGTTTGTGGGAAGCGGCTTTAAACGCAAGGGCGCGGAGGAGTTTTTACACATCGCAGCTCGCCTAAAAACCCGCGTAAACTGCCTAATCGTCGGCCGCGATAAAAACGCCGCCCGCTACAAAAATCTAGCCAAGGAACTCGGCCTAAACGCCGTATTTACGGGCGCGCAAAAAAGCGCGGCGAGATTTTACGAAGGCAGCGAGCTATTTTTGTTTCCGACAATGTACGAACCGTTTTCAAACGTCGTTTTAGAAGCGCTTAGCTACGGCTGCGTCGCTATCACTACCGCTCAAAACGGCGCTGCGGAGATACTGCCCGAGGAGTTTGTGATGAGCTCGCCGCAAGACTACGGCATCTGCAATCTGATCGACGAGATCCTAAACGACGACGAGCGACTGGCAGCGCTGCAAGAGCGAAATTTGGCGCTTGCTAGCGAGTTTAGCATAGAAAAAAATGCGAACGCGACGCTGGAGATCATACGTGCGAATCTTGATTGAGCTACCGACCTGGTTGGGCGACGCCGTGATGGCAAGCGCCGCGGTGGAGGCTATCGCAAAGCACGCGGCGGTTGGCGCGGGAAATTTGACGGGCAAATTTGAAAATGAGCGAGATTTTAGCTTTTCGTCGCAAAATTTCGGCCCCGTAACGCAAGAAATTCAAATTTTTAAAAACGGCGCGGCAAATTTGGGCGATAAATTTGACGCGGACGGCGGCGTAAATTTGACGGCAAGCGCACAAGAAAATCAAAATCTAGAAAATTTGGCAGCCCAGCCCGTTAAAATCGTATTTTTCGGCTCGTTTGCGGCGTGCGAGCTTTTTAAGGCTCACCCAAACTGCGAACGCGTCATCGTGGATAACAGCAAAAAGGCTAAATTTAGGCTCTGGCAGCTATTTTGGCAGGCAAGAAATCTGGGCAAATTTGACGCGGCGTTTAGCTTTAGAAGCTCGTTTGCGAGTAAAATTTTGCTTTTCGGAGCGCGGGCGAGGCAAAAATTTATTTTCCAAAAGAACAACGATAGCGCGCATCAGGTGCAAAAATACCTAAAATTCGTCAAATCAGCGTTAAATTTAAAACGCGCAGACGACGAGCTAAAGCTTTACTTTGAGTCGCGTAAATTTGACGCTCCGGTGCTTGGGCTAAATCCGGGTGCCAGCTACGGAAGCGCTAAACGCTGGTATCCGGCCTACTTCGCACAGGTGGCGCTGCATTTTAAAGATAAATTTAAGATTATGATTTTTGGCGGCGCTGGCGAGCGGGATATGTGCGAGCGGATCGAGCGAATTTTAAGCGAAAACGGCGCGGAGTGCGAAAATTTAGCGGGCAAAACGAGCGTGCGCGAGCTGTGCGAAAATATCGGCGGCATAGGGCAAAGCGGCGGGATATTCGTCACGAACGACAGCGGCCCGATGCATATCGCCGCGGCCTACAAAACGCCCACGATCGCGCTTTTTGGACCGACGAGATTTACGCAGACCTGTCCGTGGCGCAACGAAAACGCCCGCATCCTGCACCTAAATCTCGAGTGCATGCCGTGCATGAAGCGCGTCTGCCCGCTAAAAACCCATGCCTGCATGAAAGATCTCTCACCGCAAGCCGTCATAGAAACGATCGAGCGAGAATTTCTCGCCGAAGCGGTAAAGAACTAGAAATTTGAGCGCGCGGTTTTTCTCAAACGGCCGTAAATCAGCAAAATCCCCGCCGCGCATAATGGGCACGCGATCAAATTTAACGCACGCAAGGCTAGCATTGAGATAGCGCAAGACAGCTTAATCAAGGCAAATTTTACTATACCGATTTTTAGTGCGCCTAAGATTTGCAGCATTTTATCCGTCAAGAAAAGCGCGGGTAGAGTAAAATTTAAACGCCTTTAAAGCTAGCAAATTTAAGCGTTTTGTGTGCCATACCTATCATCTTGCGCGCCATAAAAAAAGCCGCCGTCACAAAACAACCTCAACCGCGTAAATATCGTCAAATTTGACCCTCGTTTTTACCACCGTTAGGCTTTTATCCATCAAATTTACGTTTGAGACCAGCCCCTCTACGCTCACGTAGCCCTGCCCGTCGTGGTATGTGATTTTTACCTTGTCGGCGGGCTTTAGTTTGCTTATTTTGTTTAGGATCTCTTCTATCTTTGATTCGTCTAGCTCGAGCTTTTCGCTCTTTTCTCGCTCCTGCGCTTTTAGGGCTTTTTCTAGGGTCGAGAGGGGATTAAACGAGCTAAATATTTTGGCTCTGTCTTTATTCACCGCTTTTATGCCCTCCTATCTTTTTGTTTCTATCTGGGCCGGTGGCTTCTGGCAATAGGTCGATGGCCCTTAGAATGGAGTTTTTGCCGTATTTTTCTTTTATCTTATTTAGGGTTTTTAGTACCGTTTTTTCTTTTGCGTTTTCTTCTTCAAAG
>CAURRL010000029.1:0-9073 GCA_963526895.1 uncultured Campylobacter sp.
TATTTATAGTGTGTTCAAATTTCTAATTTAAATTTAACTCCGTCCGTTAGCAAATTTAGCCCGCCATCTTAACTTCTGTTGCGGCTAAATTTTCAAATTTGACGGCGGTTTTGTAGCGTATTTAGAGTTAAATTTCACCGCCAACTAACCACGTTAGCGCCTTTACCGTACGCCCTATCTCGTCTGCGTAGTGATTGCCCGGATTTAGTTCAAATTTGCTTCCGACGCACAACCTCTCAAAGTGCGCAGCAATATCGCACGTGGCCTCTAGCACCGTTTTTAGGTATTCGTTTTTGCTCATACTCTCGCGGTCGCCGATCGAAAGATATGCGCGCTCCGGCTTACCCGCAAAATACGAACCCAGCGCAAACTCGCAAAAATCCTTATACCAAAGCGAACCCGAAACGCTAGCGACGCGCGTAAACATAGGCGTTTTATAAAGCGAATAAAGCGCGAAAAGCCCGCCTAGCGAGTATCCGGCGATCCCAAGCCACGCCGCACCGCCCGTTCTTGCCAGCACGGCAGGTGCGATCTGCTGCGTTAGAGTTTGCAGGTATTCATCCGCCCCACCCTCAAAAGGCGGCTCCTTCTTAAAAAGAGCAGGCATCGCCCAGGGCGTCATTTCGGAGTTCCACTCCAGTCCGCTCACTGCCGCGAGCGTGAGATTTACGCTGCTAAGCTCGCTTAAAGCTCGCGCGATCTCGTCCGCTTCGTTGGCAAATGCGTTATAAAATACTATCGGCGCACCGGCCGCGTTTTGCGGGCTACCATCATCCGCCTTTAGCGTCAAATTTCGCGCTCCTATAAGGTAGATTGCGACCCTTTTATGGGTTATTTCAAACTCCTCTTTCACTGCGGATCCTTTTTGCGTTCGCGCAAATTTTACTTTTTCTTATTTTCGCTTTTTTGCGTATTTAGCGCCTCAAATTTCTGCTTTAAAATTTTAAAAACCTCGTGCTTGGATAGCTCGTATTTGTCGTATATCACGGCATCGTCGTCGCCGATAGGCTGCATGAGGCCATCAGCAGCGTCGCGGTCTAGTTTGCCTCTTTTAAATCTAACGTTTAAAACGTCGATTTTGCGCTTGGCATCTACCATGCGAACGCCGATCTCTTCGATGTCTTTAAAGTAAAATTTGGTGTTCTTGCCGCCCTTTTGCACCAAAAACCCGTCGTCATCGATGCTCAAAAAGCTAACTTGAAATATCTTTTTCACGCAAAAAACGGCGCAGATAACGGCAACGACCATCGTAAAAACGCCCGTCCCGCCTATGCCGTAATAAAAATACCCCGCGCACCCCGCCGCAAACAGCGCAATAGCCAAAAATAGCGCGCTTACCGCCCCTTTTTTATTTTCTTTCGTCGTCATTTTTTCTCCTTTTTTTGGGCGCATTATACCAAATCCGCCGCGCCGCCAACGATGCCCCGTCTCAAAACCGTGCCTTATTCCAAATGTAGCAAAATTTAAATAAGGAATATGAAAATTTAAGCCGAGCAGAACAAGATATTATTATAGATAGTAGCTAAAATAAAATTTACTTTAAGCATATAAATTTTGTGTTTCACAATTAAAAATCAAAGAAATTCTGCTATAATAAATATAAATTAAATAAAAATCACTAAAGCTATAAGAGATATTTTAGACGATAAATTTGAGGAAAAGATGCAAAAATTTAGAATTACAAACGGCGAATACTCCCGCATGGATATGTTTTTGATCATGATGCTGGTTTATATATTCGGCGTGGCGTGCAGGTTTTTTTGGATATATTGGGCTAGCGGGATCGAGCAGTTTTCTTTTGACGGCGAGCTCATCATGACCACCAACGACGCCTTTGCCAATGCCGAGGGTGCACGCGATATGATAGCAGGCTTTCATCAACCGGGCGATCTTAGCCCGTACGGCGCGTCGATCCCAACTCTAGCATTTTTAATTAGCAAAATTTTACCCGTCAGCTTAAACAGCATTACGATCTATATGAGCGTGTTTTTAGCGCCGCTGGTGGCCGTGCCGATTATTTTAATAGCAAGAGAGTATAAGATCCTGGGCGCGGGCATCATCGCGGCGCTGCTTGCTTGCGTGCTGCCAGGGTATTATATTAGGACTTTGGGTGGGTATTTCGATAGCGATATGTTAAATATCGTCCTGCCGATGCTGATAATTTGGGCTCTCATCAGGCTTATACAAAACGGTTCGCAGCAAAATTTAATCTTGCCCGCCGTCTTTATGGCGCTTTATAGCTGGTGGTATCCGAGCTCGTATTCGTTAAATTTAGCCATAATGGGCATATTTTTATTTTATACTTTGATATTTGATAGACGAAATGAAATAAACTACAAAGCCGCGATTCTTATGGCGGTAGCGGTGATAAATTTTAACACATACTATGGCGACTACATAATAATAGTAAATTATATTTTATTATTAAAAATTGCACTTATTGCGTCGTTATATTTTTTAATGACAAAAATTCCAAGCTCTCAAAACAAGAGAATTCTTTGGATATTGGGTGTTTTGGTAGTTGCTTTATTTATATATTTCGGCGGGCTTACGCCTATTATATCTCAGCTTAGAATTTATATAGAAAAAGATGTCGGTCAAACATCAGAAACTCTTTATTTCTATGGCGCTAGAAATACCGTCAACGAGGTAGCAAATGCCGATTTGGGTAGATTTATAATGTATTCTAGCGGCAATATTTTCATACTTATATGCGCTATGGCCGGTTTGGTTTTTATGTTTATAAAATTTCGCTCATTTATTTTGGCTTTGCCAATGTTGCTACTTGGGCTTTTAGCTTTTGTAGGCGGGGCTAGATTTATCATGTATATTACGCCGATGGTTGCTTTTGGATTTGCGTATTTTGTATATATTATTTTAAACTATTTTGAGATAAGAAGCTGGCTCAAAAACCTAATGCTAGTTTTGCTAGCTTGCTCTGCGATAGTCATGAGCTTAGATTTTATATATAAATTTCGCGTCTCACCGGTTTTACTTAAAGACTCCATCGCTCCGCTTGCAGAACTAAAAAATAAAGCAAGCAGAGAGGACTACGTGCTCTCGTGGTGGGACTATGGATATTTGATCAGGTACTATGCTGACGTAAAAACGGTAGCAGACCCGGGAAGCAGGCAGCTTGGCGAATATGCATTTTTAACGGCTTTTTCTTTTAATGAAAATCAGATAAGTTCAGCCAATATAGCAAGACTGAATGTCGAATATACCGAAAAAGGCCTTAACGAAAAAAATTATTCAAGCCTACTTCAGATGCAAAAAGACTATAACGAGCCTGATATAAATAAATTTTTAAGCTCGCTAAACGATAAAAATTTTAATCTTCCTAAAAAAACTAGAGAAGTGTATTATTATTTCGTGCCGCGCATGATAGATATACTTCCAAATATCTTAAAATTTACCGCCATAAATATAACTACCGGCGAGGAATTTCAAACCCCGCTAGCTTACATAGGATACGATATCAACGTCGGTGAAGACGGTGCGAGTATAAAATTAGGCAGAGATTGGGCGTTGCCGAGCGCTGATCCTGAGTACGTTATGTATCAAAGCCAAAAAATAAGCATAAATACATACTATAAAATAGGCAGAGCCGATGACGGCAGCCTCATTAAAATACCAAAACAAGTAGATGAAACCTCAAATATTTACGTAATATTTTTGCCTGATTACCAAAGGATTTTAATTCTAGATAAAAAAGTTTTTGACTCTACATTTGTTCAGCTTTTAATACTAGAAAATTACGACAAAGAGCTATTTGAGCCAATTTTTTTAGATAATTCCGTAAAAATATACAGATTGCTGAAGTAAGTTTATATAAATTTAGCGCCGAAAATGTTTTTATCCCGAGTTCCGCGCGGCATCCTAAAATGTAGCCAAATTTAACTAAGCGGGGTATAATGATAATGAAATAGCGGCTTGAGGAGGCGAAATGGGTTTAAATTTGAGCAAATTTTACGCGTTTTTTGCCTTTTTTATCCTGATTTTTGCGGGCTGCGCGGATGAGAAGGGGAGCGCGTTTTTTAACGGCTACGTCGAGGGAGATTATCTTTACGTGGCGCCTAGCGTTAGCGGACGGATCGTAAATTTGAGCGTCAAAGAGGGTGCCGCCGTTCAAGAGGGTGAGCCGCTTTTTGCGCTTGAGAGCGCCGAAGCTCTAGCAAATTTAGACGCCACAAAAGCCAACGTGAGCGCCCTAGAGGCCGAACTAGCCGACCTTAACACTGGCAAGCGCCCTGAGGAGATCGAGCGCATAGATGCCGAGCTAAAACAAGCAAAGGCCGCGCTTTGGATCGCGGAGGCCAACTACGATCGCGCGAAGTCGCTGCTGGCCAAAAATGCCGTTTCGCAAAAAGATTTCGACGCAGCAAAAGCGGAATTTGACCGCGCAAACGCCCTAGTTAGCGAGCTAAACGCCGCGCTAAAAATCGCAAATTTGCCTGCTAGAAGCGAGCAGATAACAAGCCTAAAAGCAAAAATACAAGCAGCCAAAGCGCAGGAGCGCGCCGCGCAGTGGAGACTAGAGCAAACCGCCGTCCTAGCGCCAAAATCCGGGCTCGTCGAAGATATATTTTATAAAACGGGCGAGTTCGTCCAAAGCTCGCAGCCCGTGCTATCTCTGCTACTGCCTAGCGAGGTAAAGATCAGGTTTTTCGTACCGGCAGGAGCGCTGTCTAGCCTGCGCGAGGGACAAAGAGCGCGCATCAGCTGCGAAGGGTGCACGGACTTTAGCGCTCGCATCGTAAAAATCGCGTCCGCTCCCGAGTACGCTCCGCCCGTCATCTACAACCAAACCTCGCAAAGCACGCTGGTCTATCTAGTCGAGGCCGTGTCCGAAAACAACGCAACCGCCCTGCACCCGTCACTACCGATAAAAGCGAGGCTAGAGCCGTGAACGCGCAAAATATCGCTGCTCAAATTCGGCGTGCAAATTTGGACGAAATTTCACCGGGGCAAAATTTAAACGCATGCAGCGGTAAAATTTACGGCATAGACAAGGCTCCGTCGCAGGCTGAAAGAAAATCAAATTTGAGCGGATCAAATTTAGCAAACGAGGTCAAAGCCAAATTTAGCCTTCATAAAAATTTTCGCGTAAATTTTAGCAGCGCAAATTTGCCGTCAAATTTTAAAAACATCTCAAATTTAACCGCAAGCCAAAGCTCAAATTTGACTCCAAATTTGAGCCCAAAACAGCAGAGCGGCGACTACGCCATCGACGTTAGAGGCCTCACTAAAAAATTCGGCAAAAAGATCATCACGGACGGTGTCGACATCAGGGTCAAAAAGGGCAGCGTGTGCGGATTTTTGGGACCAAACGGCAGCGGCAAGACGACTACGATACGCATGCTTTGCGGCCTTTTAAAACCAGACGGCGGTAGCGGCAGCTGCCTGGGGTATGATTTTCGCGGCCAAAGCGAAGCCATACGCCTAAAAACGGGCTATATGACGCAAAAATTTGGCTGGTACGACGATCTAAGCGTGAGGGAAAATTTGGAATTTATCGCTAGGCTTTTTGCGGTCAAAAACCAAAAAGCCGCCGTAAATCAAATCCTAGACCGCCTAGACCTCGCCCCACGTCAAAACCATCTAGCGGGCAGTTTATCTGGCGGCTGGAAGCAGCGGCTGGCGCTTGCGATGTGCCTCGTGCACGGCCCGGAGCTGCTTTTGCTCGACGAGCCGACAGCGGGCGTAGATCCAAAGGCTAGACGCGAATTTTGGGATATCATCCACGAGCTAGCCCAGGACGGCATCACCGTGCTAGTCTCCACGCACTACATGGATGAGGCCGAGCGCTGCCACGAGCTCATATATATCGCCTACGGCAAGATCCTAGCCCGCGGCACGCAATCAGACATCATCGCCGGCTACGATCTAAACGTCTGGCAACTAAGCGGAGATAGAGCGGGCGAAGTAGCGTCGCTGCTAGCCTCAAACGCCGCGCTTAGCGTTTCGCCTTTCGGTAACGGCTATCACGTAACCGCAAAGAACGAGGCCGCGCTGCAAGAGGCGGTTAGAGGCCTTGCTATACCGCGTGACGAGCTAAGTCTAATACCGATCAAAGCGAGCCTAGAGGATGTTTTCATCCATCTGCTAGAGATTCATAAAGACGAGCGATTTTAGGAGTGACGATGAAATTTATCTCGTTTTCTCGAACCGCGGCGATGATCGTAAAGGAGTTTCGTCAAATTTTAAGAGACCGCGCGACGCTAGCGATGATCATCGCGATGCCGCTGATGCTGATGCTGCTTTTTGGTTACGCGATAAATAACAACCCGCGCCACCTGCCCTCAGCCGTAGTGATCGCAGATGGCGGCGGCAAGCTCACCCGCTCGCTAGTTAGCGCAATGAAAAATACGGAGTTTTTCGACGTCAAACACGTCGGCGCGGACGCAGCTAGGGCCGAAGCCATGATGCAAAGCGGCGAGGCGCAGTTTATTATATATTTTCCGCCAAATTTAGAACGCGACCTCATGCGAGGCCAAACGCCTAAAATTTTAATCGCCACCGACGCCACCGACCCTTCGGCAAACTCTGGTGCCGCGGCCGCGCTGCAAATAGCCTTTGAGCAGGCTCTAGCTAGGGACAAGCCGGGCTACGTGCAGCCTAGGGCAGAATTTGAGCTACGCGCGCACTCTCGCTATAACCCGGAGCTACTCACGCGCTATCAGATCATCCCGGGGCTCATGGGCATCTTGCTCACGCTAACTACAATCCTGCTAACGAGCATATCGGTGACGAGGGAGTTTGAGCGCGGCACGATGGAAGATCTCCTAGCCGCTCCGCTGCGCCCGGCCGAGGTGATGATAGGCAAAATTTTACCCTACCTGCTCATAGCCTACCTGCAAGTGGGCGCACTTTTGCTGATAGCTAGGCTGCTTTTCGGGTTGCCCCCTATCGGAGATTGGGTCGCGCTTTTTACGGCTTGCACCTTGCTGATGCTTGCAAATTTGGGCGTCGGTTTTACCTTTAGCACGCTAGCTCGCAGCCAGCTGCAGGCGATGCAGATGACTTATTTTTTCTTTTTACCTTCGATGCTGCTATCTGGGTTTATGTTTCCTTTTTACGGGATGCCGGCGTGGGCGCGGTTTATCGGCGAGTGCTTTCCACTGACGCATTTTTTGCGTATCATTAGAGGCGTATGGCTAAAAAGCGCCGAGCTTAGCGATTTTTACTACGATCTAGCCGCGATTTTGGCGTTTTTATGCGTTAGCACGGCCATATCGCTCGCTAGGTATAAAAGGACGCTGGATTAGCCTACTCCGGATCGTCGCTAAACTCGTTATCTCTGAAAATTTTATAAAAGTCGATAAACCAAAGCGCAAACGCTACGGCGATGAGGGTCGCTGGCAGATGGATATAAAATCCGCTCCAAACGTAAGCCAAAAAGCCCCTGCAAATGCCGGCGGCGATAACGAGCGCAAAGGCAATCTTGCTAAGGCGTAAAAACTCAAGCTCCTGCCCGCTGTGGCGCAGGCCTGCGATATTAAAGATAAGCATAATGCTAAAAATAATGCCGTTTAGTGCTATGACGTGCAGCATGTTTGTCTCTAGCCCCAGGCCCAAAATCCCGCTCGCGCCGTAGCCGACATAAGCCGCAGCTAGTAAAAGCTGCATCAGGTAGTAATAAATCACGAAGCTATGGCGTAAAAGCTCCTTGTAATGCCACTCTTTTAGCTTGGCTAAAATCGCGCTACCGCAGGCTATCGCGGCAAAATTTATAGCCTTACTGCCTTCAAAAAACACGCTAACTAACAAAAACGCGCAAACGCTAACGATCGCGATGTTTTTATAAACGAAATTTGGCACAAAGGCCGCGTCTTGCATGCCAGGCTCGCGGTTTAGCGCCTCCTTGCCAAGCACCACGCTAACGCGAAAAGATACGAGCAAAATCGCGATAACGTGCAGGTGGATTTGTAAATTTAAAAATTTCTCCTCGCCGCTAAGCAAATAGTAAATCTCAAAGCCAAGAATTCCGAGTAAAAATGCCAAAACGCCCAGCTGATCGTCGTTGCGGTCAAGCCAGATCATATAAACGCAAAGCCCCGCCAGATACGCCCAAAAAAGCGCCATAAAAAAGTGCGCCGCAAACAGGCTAAAAAACGCGCTAAAAAAACTCGCCGCAAAAAACGAAAACATAACGTAGGCGTGCTTTTTAAGCCCACCGCCGAAATTCGTCCAATCAGTTAGCCCTGTTAGCAAAAATCCTGCGTACGCAAGCGCCGCAACAAGGTGCAAAAAGATAAATTTGTGCCAGCTAACAAAATCCACAGGCGTAAAAAACACCGCACCGCCCAGCGCCGCGCAAACCGCGCTCGTAAGGAAAAAAATTCTCATCGGATGAGTGAAAAAGTCGTTAATCATAATAAATTTTTCCTTTAAAATTTTCGTCTATCACGCCGCTAGCGTAGGCAAAATCCCGCTGCGAAAAGGCGCGGTCAAGCTCCAACTCGCGCTCGATCACCGCGCCCTTGCTCGCTAAAAAGCAAATTTTACTAGACATGCGCGCGGCCTCCATCCTGTCGTGAGTCACCAGCACGACGCTCATGCCCTCCTCCACGCGGCGCGTGACGATGTCTATCAGGATTTCTTTCATATCATAATCAAGCCCCGAAAACGGCTCGTCCATCAGCAGTAAATCAGGCTTTGTCACGATCGCCCGCACGAAAGCAACCCTTTGGCGCATGCCGCCGCTTAGCTCGTCAGGGTATTTTAGCGCGTCTTTCTCTGTTAGCCCAAGTCTTGCAAAGAGCTCTAGCACGGTCTTTTCATCGGGTTCGTCCATCACTAGCAGCACGTTTTCGAGCGCATTTTTCCACTCGAGCAGGCGATTTTCTTGAAAGAGATAGGTCGTTTTGTTAAATTTATTGATTATTTTGCCTTTGCGCGGATCGATGAGGCCCGATATCAGGCGCAGGATCGTGGTTTTACCGCACCCGCTCTCGCCAAAGAGCGTCACTACTTCGCACGCGCCGACCTTTAAAATAAAGTCGCGCACGACCTTGTAGCGTAAAATTTCGTATTCTAAATTTTGAAGTTCCAGCATGGCAAACTACCTTTT
>CAURRL010000030.1:0-9012 GCA_963526895.1 uncultured Campylobacter sp.
CCTGCCGATTAGTTTTTTGTTTTTGACGACGGCGGATTTGATCTCAAAGAGCGGACGCGGAGTTTTCTGTCCGTAGGGCTCAAAATGCTCCAAAATTTCAAGCAGCTCAAAGTCCACCTCGCCAGCTTCTATCTCGCCCAGAGGCTCGTCAAACGCACTAAATTCGTGCAGGTCCATCAGCATGCACGAGCTATTTATCGCGTTTTTAAACGCTTCTAAATTTGCCGGATCTATCACGATGCCGGCAGCACCCTTATGCCCGCCGTAGCCCGCGAGTAAATTTTCGTGGCTAGCGATGAGCGAGAGGATGTCTAGCTTGCCCACGCTTCTAGCGCTGCCTTTGGCGCGGTTTTCGTCGATACTAAAGACGATGGCGGGCTTTTTAAACTGCTTTGCTAGACGCGATGCGACGATACCGATGACGCCCTCGTGCCAGCCCCTGCCCCACGTCACGATGATGTGTTCGTCCTCGCGCACGTCCTTTAGCGAGCACTCAAAAAGCGTACGCTCCTCCTCCTTGCGCGAGTTGTTAAAGCTCACGATGGTGTCGAGGCACTCGCAGGCACGGTCTAAGTTTTTGGCGCGTAAGAACTCAAAAGATACGCTCGCATCGTCCATACGGCCAGAAGAGTTTATGAGCGGCGCGATGAGAAAGCTAATGTCGTCGCACTCAAATTTATCCTTGCCGTATAGCTGCTTTATCGCGGTAAATGCGGGCCTGCGCGAACTGTTTAGGCGGTTTACGCCAAGCTTAACCAGGATACGGTTTAGATCGCGAAGTTCCATCATGTCGGCTATTATCGCGATAGCGAGGAGGTCGAGAAATTTACCCATATCGTAGTTGATACGGCACACGTCTTTTAGTGCGCCCACCAGATACCACGCGACCTGAGCGCCGCAAATTTCGACGTTTGGAAAAGGGCAATCCTTTTGCTTTGGGTTGATGATAGCGTAGGCATCAGGCAGGACGTCGGGCGGCATGTGGTGATCGGTGATGATAAGATCGATGCCTTTTTGCTTGCAAATTTGAGCCGCGTCGTTTGCCGAGATGCCGTTATCCACGGTCACGATGAGACCCGCGTCCGCGATCTCCTCGACTATTTGCGGATTTAGCCCATATCCGTCGCTAAAGCGATTTGGGATACGCACGAAATACTCGCTAACGCCCAAATCATCGAAAAACTCGGCCATTATGACGCTGGCGATCACGCCGTCCACGTCGTAGTCGCCGACGATGACGATCTTTTCGTTTCGCTCGATCGCGCGCTTTATACGCTCGGCACCCTTAAATACATCCTTTAACGCATCAGGCGTAGGAATTTCTGAAAGTTTTTTGTGAATGTCCTTTTCAAATCTTTGATTCAGTAATTCCTTTATTTTTTCCTTATTCAACATCGTTTTGACGGGCTTTCGCGTAAGCCTCGCCGTCAAATTTCGCCGCCTTGCCACCGTTTTTGCCTAAATTTTCGCTCGCCTCAAGGGGCAAATTTACCCCCGCAGCGCCGCAAAAAAGGCTAAATTTTGGTTCAAATTTCATCTTTTTCCTTCTTTTTTATTTTCTAATGCGCAAATTATAGCTTTTTGAAATTTAATTTCTTATAATTTTTAGCGTGTCGAAATTATATTTGAAATGATTTTAATTATTATATTTAAACCTAGGTTAAGATGCATTTTTGTATTATTGCGCTCTCATTTCAACAAAAAGGAACGACATGAAAAAAACTTTTTTAAAAGCGCTATTGGTGCTTTTTGCGGTATTTTCGGCGACCCAAGTAGCAGCCGAAACTAAGGTCATAAAAGACGTCTTGGGTCGCGAAGTAAAGGTAAATTTGCCCGTTAAACGCATAGCTTTGGGTTTTTACTACACCGACTTTTTAGCCGTCGGCGGCACTAAGGCTTTAGATAAAGTCGTGGGATTTTCAAAAGAGGTTTGGACAGACTGGACGCCTGCTAGCTGGGATCTATATAGCAAAGCCCTACCGCAGCTAAATAAGCTTGCGGACTTCGGCGAGGTAGAGGTCGGTACGTTCTCGGTAGAAAAAGTTATCTCTCTAAAACCCGATTTGCTAATACTCGCATCTTGGCAGTATAACGTGCTAGAGCCCGATTTAAAGCCTTTAGCCGATCTAAATATCCCGATAGTCGTGCTTGATTATAACCGCGAGAAGGTTGAGCTTCACGTAAAAAGCACTAAAATTTTAGGCGAAATTTTAGGCGAGGAAAAAAGAGCGGACGAGATCTCTAAACTATACGAAGACACCGTAAAAGAAGTGGGCGACCGCATCGCAAAAGCAAATTTGCCTAAGCCTAAAATTTACATAGAATTCGGCCGAGGCGGTCCTGAGGATATAGGCATAACCTACGGTAAAGATATGTGGGGTTCGCTGATAGATTTGGCCGGCGGAGATAATATCGCAGCCGATCTAGTCGAGCAGTGGGCGCCTATCAACGCCGAGCAAGTCATAGCCGCAAAGCCCGACGTTATAATGATAACAGGCCGCGAAACCGAACTAAAAAAAGAACCGACTGCGATGGTGATGGGCATAAACATAGATAAAGCCGAAGCACTAAAAAGACTGGACGGGTTTAAAAAACGCGTCGGTTGGTCGGAGCTTCCGGCTATCAAAAATAACCGCCTATACGGCCTATATATGGGCGCGTCAAGAACGCTTGCGGATATGGCGATGGTGCAATATATCGCAAAAGCTTTGTATCCGCAGCTATTTAAAGACGTAGATCCGATAAAGACCTACGTTGATTTTCATAAAAAGTACTTGCCTGTCGTTCCCGTCGGTACTATAGCCATCCAAGCGGACGAAAAATGAATAAAATAAGTTCCGAAGAGGTCGTAAAGGCTCATAGAAAGCGCGAATTTAAACGCTTAATCATCATCTTGAGCTTTATAGTCGTGGGTCTTGTATCGATGGTGTTTGATATCGGTACCGGGCCTGCGATGCTCTCGCCAAAAGAAGTCATAGATACGCTTTTGCAGCCGATTTTAGGCGGTGAGCAGGATAAATTTTTATATCACATCGTTTACGATATTAGGCTTCCCGTAGCGCTTATGGCTTTAGTCGTAGGTGCGGCTTTGGGAGCAGGCGGCGCAGAGATACAGACGCTTTTAAACAACCCTATGGCAAGCCCCTACACGCTGGGGCTTGCCGCGGCGGCGGGATTTGGCGCATCGCTGGTGATGGCGTTTGGTTCGTTTGGGCTGCCTCAAATTTACGCCGTGCCTATCGGTGCGTTTATCATGACGATGTTAGCGGCGTCTATACTGTTTTTGTTTTCGATGATGAGGCGATTTGGGTCGGCTACTTTGGTTTTGGTCGGTATCGCGCTTTTGTTTTTGTTTCAGTCTATGCTCTCTTTGGTGCAGTTTTTGTCAGCGCCCGAGATTTCGCAGGCGATTTTGTTTTGGCTGTTCGGTAGCCTCCAAAAGGCCAAATGGAGTACGCTGGCCGTCGCTACGGTCGTAACGGTCGTATGCATCTCGCTACTGATGCTAAATACTTGGGCGCTAACGGCTTTGAAACTGGGCGAAGAGCGAGCCAAAAGCATGGGCGTAAATTTATCCGCCCTTAGGATTAAAATTTTGCTTATAGTTTCGGTTATGACGGCTACGGTTATTAGCTTCGTCGGCGTTATAGGCTTTATCGGTCTGGTCGCTCCGCATATCGCTAGAAATTTAGTCGGCGAGGATCAGAGATTTTTCCTGCCTACTACTATCTTCGTCGGTGCGGCGTTTTTGTCGATAGCTTCGGTACTTTCTAAGGTTATAAATCCGGGAGGACTCTTTCCGGTCGGTATCATCACGGCGTTTGTGGGCGTGCCGTTTTTCTTCTGGATTATCCTTTCAAGGAAAAACGTATGCTAGAGCTTAAGAATTTAACGATATACCGCGGCTCGCTTTGCACGGCAGATGTCGTAAACGCTAGCTTTGAAGAAGGCAAGGTTTACTCCGTACTAGGGCCTAACGGCGCAGGCAAAACTACGCTCATAAGCGCGATTTTCGGCGAGATGGGCTATGAGGGCGAGATTAAATTCGGCGAGGAGAGGTTAAATTTCAAAAACCATTTCTCGTGGAAAAAGAAAATCGGCTACATGCCCCAAGATAGCTACGTAGACGCGAGTTTAACAGCTCTTGAGGTCGTTTTGCTAGGGCTTATGGATAGTCTCGGGCTTTATCTAAAAGACGAGCAAATAAACTCGGCCGTAGAGATAATGAAAAAACTAGGGATTTTACATCTAGCCGGTCGCGACGTGATGCAGCTCTCAGGCGGTCAGCGCCAGATGGTGATGTTTGCCTCCGTGCTTATCAAAAAGCCTAAAATTTTACTTTTGGACGAGCCTGTTTCGGCTCTTGATATGCACCATCAATGCGTACTTTTGGACTGCGTTAGGAAATTTACGCGCGAGCACGGTATAACTACCGTTATGATACTGCATGATTTATCGCTGGCGTCGCAGTTTAGCGACGAGGTGTTGCTACTGAGCGACGGCAAGATAAAAGCCAAAGGCGAAGCTAAAAAAACTATAACTAAAGAGCTAATACAAGAGCTTTATAAAGTAAACGTGGATATTTTTTACGACGATGCCGGAGTACCAGCCGTAGTCGCAAAGTCAGCGTTTGGGGTAGAGTAGCGCGTGAGGATTTTTATCTTAAGTTGCCTTGCTTACGCAAAGGGCAACGAGGATTTGCGAAATTTAAGCCGCACATTTAGCGACGGCGGCGCACAGTGCGAGATAGTGCCGTGGCAAAATTTAGACGTCGGTTTGCTGGACGAAGATTCTTTGATTTTGCCGCTTGCGGCTTGGGATTACAGCCTAGACGCGGCTAAATTTTTATCATTTTTGGGCGAGCTTGAAAAAAGCGGAGCGAAGATAATAAACGGCGCCGAGATCGTGCGCTGGAATTTATCAAAAAAATACCTCTTAGAACTTGAAGCCCTAGGACTTCCCGCGATCCCTAGCACGCTTTTAAACGGCGATGAAAATATAGAAGAGCTAAGGCGAATTTGCCCGGGCGGCGTGATAAAGCCGCTCGTCGGACAGAGCGGCAACGGAGTAGCTAAAATCGACGAAATATCAAATTTAAGCGAATATAAAAACGGAGCTTTGCTTCAGCCTTTTATCGAAGAGATCACCGTTAGCGGCGAAATTTGCTTGATATTTTTAGGCGGCGTTTTTTCTCACGCCGTACGCCGCTCGCCTGCTAGCGAGGATTATAGGGCAAACTCGAATTTCGGTGTTAAGATTAGCTCGGTAGAGCCGCCCGTAGCCTTTTTAAACATCGCGCGAGACGTTTTAGCTAGGCTTGCCTTTAATCCCGTCTACGCAAGGATAGATCTAATCGGCGCAAAAGATAAAATTTTAATCAACGAAGTCGAGCTTATCGAGCCTAGTCTTTATTTTAGCTACGGCAAAAACTCTACCGAAAAATTTGTAAAAGTAATCCTGGATAAATTTGTCGCGGAAAAGAAAATTTAGAGCCGAGCGGCTCTAAATTTAATTATTTCGATTTTTCTAAGCTAGCTTTGATAAAGCCCAAAACTACGGGATTTGGATTCGTTAGGCGGCTGGTGAATTCCGGATGAAACTGCACGCCGACGAACCACGGATGCGAGTTTTTAGCACCCGCTGCAGGTGAGCTAAGCTCGACGGCCTCGATCAGTCCGTCGCTCTCGCCGCTAACTATCAGGCCGTTTGCTTCAAATTCGGCTCTATATTTCGGATTTGCCTCGTAGCGGTGGCGGTGGCGCTCTTTGACGCTTTTAGCGCCGCCGTAAATTTGACTTAGTAGCGAGCCAGGCTTCACATCGCAAGTATACGCGCCAAGCCTCATCGTGCCGCCGACCGGGCTTTGGTGAGTGCGGATCTGTGTCTGGCCGTGCGCGTCGATGAAACTATCGATGAGATAGATGATAGGATTTACGCACTCGGGCTTAAATTCGACCGAATTTGCGTCCTCGAGCTTTAGTACGTTGCGGGCAAACTCGATGAGCGCTAGCTGCATGCCTAGGCAGATGCCAAGATACGGCACGCCGTTTTCGCGGGCATATTTGATCGCTTCGATCTTGCCGCTCACGCCGCGCTCGCCAAATCCTCCGGCAACTAGCACGCCGCCCACATCTTTAAGTAGCTCCTCGACGTTTGAAGCCTCGATTTTTTCGCTATCTATCCACTTTAAATTTACCCTCGCATCAAGGCTCGCGCCCGCGTGGATGATGCTCTCGGTCAGGCTCTTGTAGCTCTCTTTTAGATCGACGTATTTGCCAACGAATGCTATCGTAGTTTCCTTAGTAGGCGCGATGATGCGCTTAACTAGGCTGTCCCAGTTGCGCATATCAAGCTTTAGCTCGCCCAAATTTAAAATTTCGGCGATCGGGGTCAAAATATCTTGGTTATAAAATGCGAGCGGCACCTGATAGATGCTAGCCGAGTCGATGCTCTCGATGACGCAGTTGCGCTCTACGCCGCAGCTGGCGGCTATTTTATCCTTTAGCTCGCGGTTTAGCGGCTGCTCGGCGCGGCAGATGATCATATCGGGGCTGATACCGATACGGCGTAGCTCGCCGACGCTGTGCTGGGTCGGTTTGGTTTTTAGCTCGCCAGCGACTTTTATAAACGGCACGAGCGTTAGGTGGATATTCATCGCGCGTTTGCGGCCAACCTCGACGCGAAGGGCGCGGATAGCCTCTAAAAACGGCAACCCCTCGATGTCGCCTACCGTGCCGCCGATCTCGACGATCAGTATGTCGCGACCCTCGCCTGCCTTTTTGATGCGATCAACGATCTCGCCCACGATGTGCGGGATAACCTGGATCGTTTTGCCCAGATAGTCGCCTCTGCGCTCTTTTTCGATAACGGAGCTATAAACGCGGCCGGTCGTAAAGTTGTTGTCTTGACTTAGGCTCTCGTCTAAAAATCTCTCGTAGTGTCCCAGATCCAGATCCGTCTCCGCGCCATCGTCGGTGACGAAAACCTCACCGTGCTCAAGCGGACTCATGGTGCCGGGATCTACGTTGATGTATGGGTCGGCCTTTAGCATGCTTACTTTTAGGCCTGTATTTTTAAGAAGCGTGGCGATGGAAGCCGCCGCGATGCCCTTGCCTAGCGAGCTTAGCACGCCGCCGGTTATAAAAATATACTTTGTTTCGGTTAGATTTTTTTGCATATCGCGCCTTTTAAATTTTTAGCGAGATTATACCTTATTTAAAATTTATAAACGCTTGAGGACATAAATAATTTTATAAAATCAAAACTTTAAAATGATATTTTAAGTTAAATTTCTGTAGTATGTTAAGTTATGATTAAAAAATATATTAAAAACATCTCATCTTTGTATGTCGACGGCTTTAGGAACATGAAGCTCGGAAAGAGCCTGTGGCTCGTGATAGCCATCAAGCTACTTATAATGTTCGGGATTTTAAAAGTATTTATCTTTGATGAAAGTTTAAATTCAAAATTTGAGAGCGACGAGGCCAAAGCGGATTTCGTCATCTCAAATTTGACAAAGGAATAAAATGTCTGAAATCGCTTCGGTCGATTGGTCTAGGGCACAGTTTGCGCTCACCGCCATATACCACTTTTTGTTTGTTCCGCTCACGCTGGGACTTAGCTTTATCATCGCCATTATGGAGAGTATCTACGTCAAAACCGGCAACGAGCAGTGGCTAAAAATCACCAAATTTTGGCTAAAACTCTTTGGTATAAACTTCGCTATCGGCGTGGCTACCGGTATCATAATGGAATTTGAGTTCGGCACCAACTGGGCGAACTACAGCTGGTTTGTTGGCGATATATTCGGCGCACCGCTAGCTATCGAGGGCATACTCGCGTTCTTTATGGAGGCGACATTCTTTGCCATTATGTTTTTTGGCTGGGATAAGGTTAGTAAGAAATTTCACCTCATCTCGACCTGGCTCGTGGCTATCGGTTCAAATTTGAGCGCGCTTTGGATCCTCATCGCAAACGGCTGGATGCAGTATCCAATAGGCATGAAATTTAACCCCGCAACCGCTAGAATGGAAATGGAAAATTTCTTTGAAGTAGCGCTTAGCCCTGTAGGTATCATCAAATTTTTACACACCGTTACTAGCGGCTACGTTGCTAGCGCGCTTTTCGTGATAGGAATTTCAGCGTGGTTTATTCTAAAAGGACGCCACCTAATCATGGCTAAAAAATCCATCATCGTAGCGGCAAGCTTCGGCCTCGTTACGTCGCTGTTTTTGATGTTTAGCGGCGACGAGAGCGCATATCAAGTCGCACGTACTCAGCCTATGAAACTAGCCGCGATGGAAGGCCTTTATAAAGGCGAGACAAACGCCGGCCTAGTCGCGATGGGCGTACTAGATCCGTCTAAAAAACCGGGCGACGACAAAGATCCGTTCTTACTCGAGATAAAATTTCCTTACGCGCTCGGAGTTATGGCTACTAGAGGGTTTAATAACTTTACGCCCGGCATAGACGATCTAGTGTATGGCAATGAAACTCACGGCATAGAAGGCGTTGCGAGCAAAATGGCCAAAGGCTCGTTAGCCGTTAGCGCGCTAACAACCTATAACGCCGCTAAAAAATCAGGCGATAAAGCCGCTATGGAGCAAGCCGAGCAAACTCTAGCTCAAAATATGAAATTTCTAGGCTACGGATACCTAAAATCCCCGGAAAGCGCCGTGCCGCCCGTTGGGCTCACATTTTATAGCTTTCACGTGATGGTCGCGCTTGGCACCTACTTTTTAGCGCTATTTTTCGTCGTGCTTTATCTTTGCATGGCGAACAATATCGAAAATTTCAAAAAGTTGCTTTGGATCTGCGTATTTACGATACCGCTTGGCTACGTAGCTATCGAGGCAGGCTGGATAGTAGCCGAGGTCGGTCGTCAGCCTTGGGTCGTGCAAGATCTCATGACCGTGGGCGTGGGGGCGACGAATTTATCAAGCACAAACGTCAAAATTTCGTTTATATTATTTGCAGTGCTTTTCACGGCCCTACTCATAGCCGAGATAAAAA